>NZ_JAUQXO010000071.1:0-30790 GCF_030834625.1 Geobacter sp. | reverse complement strand
GAAGAGAATAAGAAAGGAGACGGTCATGAGAGCGAGAACGGCAGCCAGCACACTGGCAATGGTAATGGGGAGCGTAACGTCGGCTCTGGCGGCATCGGGGGCACGGGAAGACAACAGCGGCGTGTTCGTATGGATTTTCCTTGGCTTCTGCGCCCTGATCATCGTGGCCCAGATGGTACCGGCAGTTCTCACCATGCTCGGCATCGTCAAAGGGGTGAAGGAGAGCTTTGGAGAGAAGGCTGAAGTAAAGAGCCGCTGAAACGTAAGTTAACCACCGCAGCCCAACAATCGGGCGCCCGGTACCGGATAATCAATGGAGCCGCAGAACCAGTGAGGCCGTCCCCCATGAGCGGGAGACGGCCTTTTTGTTTGAAAACCATGGACCCAGGAGCCATGGGTATAATCCTGAGCGCGTCGAACAGCTTTCGCCCGTAACGTCAGTGACGGAGTTTCGGCATATGCTGGTGCCCGGTCACCGGGGCTGTTCCAAGTGCTGTTGAACCAAGGCAGGAACTGGCATCAGCCTCACATTTAAGAGGGAACCTCGCGATTTTTCGATAAGGAGCTATAATTATCGGCAGTAATTCCTCTGCAGTCACCGGAAAAACCATTCGTCAGACGGCAACGTAACGCCAGGAAAGGAGCCTTTCCATGTCCGTCTTCGGGCCGGTTCCATCACGGCGCCTGGGGCGAAGCCTCGGGGTCGACACCATTCCGGCGAAAGCCTGCTCCTACTCCTGCGTGAAGGCGGCAGGGCTCTGCTCGGTGAAAAAGGCCATCATGGACCCGCCGGAATTCGCCATCACCGCCCGGATGCCGTAACACGGAAATGCACAGCAAAGCAGTGAAAATCGGTTCCTTCGTCGGGGGAGTGGTCCTTTCCCTGCTCCTGGTGGTCTTTGCCGTCGGCAACTACCGGGGCGCCATTCCCATCGCCGAGGGGGAGCTGCGCGGGCTGGCGCTTTCCCTCTCCGCCGCCATCGAGTCCCTGGCCGGCCGGGACCCGTCCTTTTCCGCACTGTCAACATTTCACGCAAGGGACATCGCCTACTTCTCCCTCATCGACTCTAACGGTGTGCAACGATTTCATTCCAACCCGGCACTGATCGGCACAAGGGTAGAGGACCGCCGCTACGCCGGCATCTTCAGCAATGCCGGGATTGGCGAGGCAAAGGTGCGACTGGGGACCGGCGAGGAGGTCTACGAATTCAATTCTCCCCTCCATCTCCCCGGCCAGACCCTGGCGCTCCGCCTTGCTCTCCACTCCTATCGGGCCGATGCGGTTGTCCGTCGTGCCCGGATCGGTATGGTGGTGCTCTTCTCCCTTCTCGTTGCTGCATGGGGCATGGGAGGACTCCTTTACCGGTATGCCCGCCGCGAGGAGAGGCACCGGCAGGAAATGGCGCGGCGGGAGAGGTTGGCGCATCTGGGGGAGATGGAGGCCGTCATTGCCCATGAGGTGAGAAATCCCCTCTCGGGCATCAAGGGGTACGCCCAACTGCTCCAGGAACAGCTGGGGGATGAGGAGGCTCGCAGTTTCGCAGGCCTTATCGTTGACGAATCGATCCGGTTGGAGTCGCTGGTGGATGATCTCCTCGTCTATTCCTGGCAGGAACCGCGCGAGCAGGCAGTGCTCGACGTTGCCGGGGTCCTCGCCCGCTGCCGTTCAGTGGTGGCATCCGATGCGGAACGTTCGGGCAGCCATCTGCAAAAAGATCGTCGAGGAGGCAGGCGGCACCATTGCCGTGACGAGCGAGCCAGAAAGGGGCACCACCTTCACGGTGGAGCTGCCGCTGGCGGAGGAACCCAGAGGATGACTGCACGGATTCTCATCGTAGAGGACGACACCACCTTTCGGGGGTTCTTGAAAACGATCCTGGTGTCAGTATGCGGACTGGCGGCAGCATGACCATGGCAAGCTGTGCATTGGGGGGCAGTATTGCAGTAATGAGGGCGATTTCAGATACGAGATTGACCCGCCCTAATAAATCATAGAAAGTGGCCTTGAAACACACAAAAAGAAAAGGCACCTACAAGAAGCCTTGTAAGTGCCTGTTTTTAATGGCTCCCCGTCGCGGACTCGAACCACGGACAAGGTGGTTAACAGCCACCTGCTCTACCGACTGAGCTAACGGGGAATGAATTGTTTCCGCAAGTTGTTAACCTTGCGGGGCTTTTTGCTGATTATTGGCTGCAAATGCTGCGAAAAAACGCTGTATTTTCAACCAAAATTTCTTTATAGCGCAAAGCGAAGGTTTTTTTATCATACTGGATTTGGGATGTCAATAATAACATTCTTCCCTTGCTTTTAGGAGATCGGCGCCTGAGGTCGAGCACCTATCACCGGGCACGAGTATGTTCGGGTTGGCGGGGCGGTAAGGCCGCGGGGTCCTTGCGGCAAAGGTAGGCGGTTTGTTTCCGCTGAACGAAGACAGGTATGACGGAGCACGCGTGATTCCGTTTGAAGGTCTCCATTCGGGCCGGGTCGGTAACCACGAAGATCTCGCGCCGTTCCGTCAGGAAACGTTCCACGTCGGCATCGGTGGGAAGGTATATATCCCGCAGTGAACCGTCTCTCTGGAACCGAAGGTCACGGTCGCTCACGAGTCCCATGGCTGTGAGCCTGTTCCGGTAGAAGGAGAGGGAGGGGAGGAACGTGTCGTACATGAGCACATCGCACTTTTTCTCCGGATCGACCCGGTTTATGGCGGCAACCATTTCCCGGTAACCCTTCAGGTCGGGGCCCAAGTGCGTCATGCCGGCGTAAACGGTTGCAGAGACACAGAGGGCATAGAGGGCCGTGTTCCTCACGAAATGGGAGGAGAGATAGCTCCTCCAGAGATAGACGCTGAGGAGCAGAAGGGCCACGCCATAGAGTGCAAGCTGGACTTTGAGAGGAGCCGCCGGTTTGTAGACGAAGCCGGTTACCCCCACTGCCACGGCGGTCAGGGTGAGAATGACCAGGGTGGCGGCACGCAGTCGTGCCGTTTCGAACCGTGCCAGTGCGTATGCCGTGATGATTGAGGCGGTACCGTAGAAGGGAAGGATGTAGGCCGAGAGTTTGCTTTTGGCCAGGGTGAAGACCACCAGCGGCGCCACGATATAGACAAAGAGGGTCCGGATCCGGCCGTCGAGCCGTTTCCATCCCGCGACCCCCCGGGCGAAAAAGAGGGTATAGGGAAGAAAGGTCGTGGCGAAGATGAAGAAGAAGTACCAGAACGGTTTGCCTCGGCCGAAGCGGTCGGTGGCCAGCCGGTCCACGGTCTGGACCCAGAGGAAATAGCCGGGGAGCTCCGGGTTCCTGATGCTGACTGCTACGTACCAGGGGAGCGCCACTGCCATGAAGACCCCGGTGCCGATCGCCACCTCGCGCCATGTGAAGACCTGCCGGTGCACGCGGTTGAAGGTCTTTGCCACCAGAAAGGGAATGAGGGTGAAGAGAAAGATGATCGGTCCCTTGACCATGAAGCCGAGCCCGAGGAACAGCCCGTAGAGCGGAGCGTTCCAGGGGCTCCGTTCCCCGTACATCTGGCGGAAAAGGAAGCATTGGGCCAGGGCCGTGAAGGAGGCCAGGTAGATGTCGGTGGAGACCACCCGCGACGAAGTGAGGAAGAGGAGCGACGTGGCGCAGATGAGGAGGGCGTTGACGGCATCATCTTCCTCGTCCAGAAAGAGGCGCGCCGTTCGGTGGAGGGCCGCCAGCGCCACCGCGGCCGCCACGATGCCGAAGAAGCGGACCCCGAAGCCGTTGATGCCGAAGAGTTCCATCCCGGCGGCCATCCCCCACATGGCCAGGGGAGGCTTGTGGAAATGTGTGATGCCGTTCAGGTGCGGTTCGAGCCAGTTGCCGGTCACCACCATTTCCCGGGCGATCTCCCCGTAGCGGGCCTCGGTCGATTCCCTCAGATGGAGGGCGGTGCCGGGAAAGAGAAGGACGAGGAAATAGAGGAGAAGGAAGGGGAGTGCCCTATGCCTCAAGGTCATCGGGCAGATCCTTCTTCTTGTCATTACCACTATGGACCGGAATTACGAGGGAACGTTTCATCATTGTCTTGTGGGTGGGAGCGGAATAAGACGAGCCTGAAGGATGTCGTTACTGGTTTAATATCATATGTCAGTGTGTTTGCGGTTGAAAAAATACCCTGGGAGTTGCGTGCCCGACGATCGGAATCTCGTCGCTCCAACCTGCCGCGGCACGGTCATGGGGAGCCTTTCCCGAGATCTTTTTCGATCTCCCTGACGGCGGTTACAATCGCCTCCGGATTGCATTCCCGCCCCAGAATCTGGCGCAGGCGCGGGTCGCGCAGGCAGAAGGCGAGCTTCGACAGGAGATGCAGGTGCATTCTGATGGTGGGGGTAATGATGGTGAAAAGGATCTGCACCGGCTTGCCGTCCAATGCGCCGAAATCGACCGGTTCCGCGAGGTAGCTGAGTGATACCTTCGGTACAGGCAGTTGCACGAGAATCGGGTTGCGCACGTGGGGGATGGCGATGCCGTCACCCACGGCGGTGGTGCCCAGGGCCTCACGGGCAAGGAGTACCTGAAGGATGAAGTCGGGATCCAGCTCCGGGGGCAAGTCCAGCTGGGAGACGACCGTGTGCAGCACCGTTTCCTTGTCGGTTCCGGTGACACCGCAGTGGATGCCGCCGGCTTCCAGGGCTTGGCTCAGGGTCGGAAGCGGCCGATTGTCCGCATCATGCATTTTATACAGGGCGGGATTGACCTTCATGCCCCGCTCCGTGGCCCATTCCAGAAGATCCACGGGATTTATCCGGTACTCTCCCCGGATCATCTCGGCCGGCAGATTGTCTTTCCTGATCCAGCGCACGACGGTTTTTTCATCGACGTTCAGTGCCTGTGCGGCGTCGGATGGTTCGAGAAGCATTGCATTATCCCTTCATGGACCCCGGGGTCTCCTCGAGGCCAAGCTGTAAACGAAGTGCCTTTTCTACCTGCCCCATGAGCGTCCTGGTGATGAAGCCGAGACGGTCTCCCACCACAATGGCCTTGTCGATGGTAATGAGGATGTGGGAGCTGATTTTTGCATCCTTTTCCAGCCCCGTGCCCGAGGCCGGCAGCAGCGTCTCGAAATCGTAGATCTTCTCCAGGCGGGTGAAGCTCAAGGGGATGATGGTGACCACCGGCGAAAACTCGTTGCTGATGTTGTTGCTCACCACCAGGCAGGGGCAGACCGCCGGTTCCTGGGCGTTGGCGTGAGGCAGATTGACCGCGTAAATGCCGCCACGCTTAAACATCGCGCTCCTCCGTTACCGCCCCCTCAAACTTTTTAAGCACCTCTTTTGTCTCCTCGGCCGTGGACTGATACCCTTCAATCAGCCCCTTGTAGGCCTTCTTTTTCACTTCCGCAAGCTTTTCCCGGGCCGCTTCCTCCAGAAACTGGCTCAACCCCCGCTGCCCATAGAGGGCCTTGATGTCGTCAACGATGGGGGTTGGTAGCGTGATGTTCAGTCGCGTGTTGGGCATAACGACTCTCTCCTCGATAGGCGCTGCTCATAATGTTGTCGGCCAACTATTTGATTGACGCAAGACTATTTGTAACATATATTTTTGCTATGTGTTATTTTTTTTTACAACACATAACTCGTTAGTGCCGCCTCTGGCGCCGTGTGCGGCCCCAACACGCGAGGGGGAGTGGTGAGGAATTCGTGACCATCGTTCTTGAACCGACCGGGTATCTTCTTGCTGCAGCAACGCTTTTGGCGCTATCCGGTGTGCCGGGGCTCCTTCTGCGGCGCCCCGTTTTCGGGCAACGGATTGCCGCCTTCTGCGTCGTTGCCGCATCACTGCTGGGCGAAGCCGCTGTTGCTGCCCTCCTGGGTGGAACCCCGGGAGCCACCTACCAGATCGACTGGCCGCTGCCGTTCGGCCCCGCGCTTTTTTCCGTGGACCATCTCTCGGCGATCTTCCTGTTTCCCCTCTTTATCGTGACCGGTTGCGCCTCGGTGTACGCAGTGGCGTACTGGCCGGCCAGGGAACAGCCAACCGCTGGTAAGCTGACGATGTTTCAGGGATTGTTTGCC
This sequence comes from Geobacter sp., assembly GCF_030834625.1. Classification (NCBI taxonomy): domain Bacteria; kingdom Pseudomonadati; phylum Thermodesulfobacteriota; class Desulfuromonadia; order Geobacterales; family Geobacteraceae; genus Geobacter; species Geobacter sp. The sequence goes on along the minus strand of NZ_JAUQXO010000071.1, from coordinate 24,748 downwards.
GCGGCCATGGTGGCGGTTGTCCTGTCGCGCCACGGGGTCCTGTTCCTGATGGCCTGGGAAGTCATGGCCCTCTCGGCTTATTTTCTCCTGACGACGGAGCACCGGAGCGCTGAAGTGCAGCGTGTCGGTGGCGTGTATCTCATCGCCACCCATACCGGCACCATGGCGTTGTTTGCGATGTTTTCGCTGCTGCGCGGAACGCTCGGCACCTTTGCCTTCCCGGGATCCCATTCCCTTTCCCAGGCGGTGCCGTTCGCAACGATCATCATCGCAGCCGCCCTGATCGGATTCGGCGGCAAGGCCGGCCTCATGCCCTTGCATTTCTGGCTTCCCGGCGCCCATGCCAATGCCCCCAGCCATGTGTCGGCTATGATGTCTGGCTTGATGCTGAAGATGGGGGTTTACGGCATCCTGAGGACACTGTCGTTTTTTGATGTCCTCCCCGCATGGCTTGGCTGGCTTATGATCGTGCTGGGAGCGTGGTCGGCGGTGAATGGCATCGCCCTGGCCATGGGCCAGCGTGACCTCAAGCGGCTGTTGGCATACAGCAGCATTGAGAATATCGGGATCATCTTCATCGGCATCGGCCTGGCCCTGGTTGGCATCCAGACCCACTCTCCCACCCTGGTGGTGTGCGGGTTCTCCGGCGCATTCATCCATATCGTCAACCACGGCCTGTTCAAATCCCTCCTCTTCATGGGGAGCGGGGCGCTGATTCACGGTACCGGCACCCGCGAGATCGACCGCATGGGGGGGCTTGCTCGGCGCATGCCCATAACGTCGCTGCTCTTTCTGGTGGGCTCCCTCGCCATCTGCGGACTGCCGCCCCTCAACGGGTTTGTCGGCGAACTCTTTCTCTATGTCGGGGCCATCACGGATGGCATTGCCAGCCCACTGCCGCTGGCGGCCCTCGTGGCGCCGGTGCTGGCACTGGTCGGGGGGCTCGCAGTCATCACCTTCGTCAAACTCTACGGGACCATCTTTCTCGGTGCTCCCCGTTCAGCTGCCGCATCCCACAGCCATGAAGCGAAGGGGCTGATGACCGCTCCGATGGTCCTTCTGGCCGTGGGATGCCTCGTTGCCGGCATGGTTCCGCCGCTGCTGGCGCGACTGGTGGCTCCGGTGGTGGTGTTTTATGGGGGTCTGGACCGGGAGGCGGTGGCCCGCGTAATCGGTCAGGTACCGCTCGTGCCGCTCACCGGCGCCGCTATCCTGCTCGTCATCCTCGGGGCTGCTCTCGGAGCATTCTACCTGCTGCGGCTGCGCAGGCTGCCCTGCACCCGAGGGACCACCTGGGGATGCGGCTACCTGGAACCGACAGCACGGATGCAGTACACCGGCACCTCCTTCAGCGAGATGGCGGTGAATCTGCTGGGGGTGCTTGCGGCGCCACGGCGGGTGAGACCCGCCATTGCCGACGAGAGCTTCCCCCCTACGGTACGGTTTCACTACGCGGTCACCGAAACGGTGCTCGACCGGGTGCTGACGCCACTGTTTCGATGGACCGGCCTGGCCTTTTCCTATATACGAATACTGCAGCACGGACGGCTTCATATTTACGTCCTCTACATCTTCGCCACGCTCTGCGTTCTGATGGCCTGGACCCATTGACGGGGTGCGGCTCGCGCTCTTTGTAAACGAGGTTGGCACCCATGATTGACATCATCATTCACTGTACGGTGGCGCTTCTCCTTCCTCCTCTTCTGCTCGGAGTCATCGGCAAGACCAAGGCTGCCTTCGCCGGCCGGGTCGGCGCCCCCTATCTTCAACCCTATTACGACCTGATCAAGCTCTTTCAGAAGGGGTCCGTTTTCAGCGAAACGACCACCTGGGTCTTCCGTGCCGGACCCGTGGTGACGCTGGCCGCAACCCTCTTCGCTGCGCTGCTGGTGCCGCTGGGGCGCCATGGGGCACCGGTTTCGTTCAGCGGCGACATGATCCTGTTTGCCTACCTCTTCGGGCTGTCGCGGTTTTTCACCACCATCGCGGCCCTTGATACCGGCTCCAGCTTCGAGGGGATGGGGGCGGCCCGTGAAGTGACATTTTCCTGCCTCGCGGAGCCAACGCTCTTTTTTGCCCTGATCACCCTGGCGCGCATGAGCAAGTCCCTTACCCTGTCAACCATTCTCACCTCTGTCACCCCCGCCATCTGGCTCGCCGCTGGCGCCAGCATGCTGCTGCTGGTGGGGGCGCTTTTCATCATCCTTCTGGCGGAAAACTGCCGGATTCCCTTTGACGATCCCAACACCCACCTGGAACTGACCATGATTCATGAAGTCATGGTCCTCGACCACAGCGGCCCCGCCTTCGGTATGATCCTGTACGGGGCGGCATTGAAGCTGTTCGTTCTCGGTGCGGTTTTCGTCAACGTTGCCCTGCCCGTTGCCACGGGGAATACCTTCGCGGACTGGGCGATTTTCATCATTGCCATGCTCGGGCTGGCGGTAACCATCGGCGTGGTGGAGTCGGTCATGGCCCGGCTTCGCCTGGTGCGCGTTCCCCAACTCCTGGTCGGGGCAACCATTCTCTCTGCTTTCGCCATGATTCTGGTGTTGAGGTAACCCCCATGAATACCTTTGCCGATCAACTGCTGGTGCTGGTGATGCTGATCAACCTGGTGATGCTCGGGACAAGCCGGCTGATTTTCTCCATCCGCGCCGTCGCCGCCCAAGGGGTCATCCTCGGTATCCTCCCGGGACTCATCCACCCCTTCTCAGGTCACCTGGCCGGCATCACCGCAGGCATCATCCTGGCCAAGGGAGTCATCATCCCCTACCTGATCAACGACGCCGTGCGCAAGGCCCACATCAGGCGCGAGGTGGAACCGTATCTCGGCTATGTGACGACGCTGCTCCTCGGCGCCGTCGTCACGGCCCTGGCCTTCGTCTTCGCCGAAAAACTGCCCCTGGCGCCCGAACACAAGGACCTGCTTTTTGTCCCTGCCTCAATTGCCACCCTCCTGACCGGGTTTTTGATCCTGACGACCCGCCGCAAGGCCATATCCCAGATCATCGGCTATCTGGTGATGGAAAACGGGATTTTCGTCTTCGGGCTTCTTCTGACCGAGGCAATGCCGGTCATGGTGGAGGCCGGGGCACTCCTCGACCTTCTCGTGGGGATATTTGTCATGGGTATTGTCATCAACCATATCAGCCGGGAGTTTTCGTCCGTCGACACATCCCGTCTGCGCACCCTCAAAGAGGAGTAGCCGAATGCTGATTGCCCTTGTTCTGGCGCCACTGCTGGGCGCGATCATCGCCTGGATCATACCGGACAACCGCCTGCGTCCCCTTGTCCTGCCGGTGACAGCAACGGTCCATCTCATGCTGACCGCTTCCCTTCTGGGGAATGCCCCGCCGCCCTCTCCCGGCGGCTGGTTCTGGCTCGACCCCCTCGGGAAGGTGGTGCTTCTCTGCATCAGCCTCCTCTTTGCCGTCTGCGCGTTCTATGCGGTCGGCTATCTGGCCTTTCGCCAGGAACGTTCCAACCGGGTCCTCTGCATGGGGCTCCTGGTCTGCCTGTCGGCCATGGGAACGGTCACCATCACCCAGCATCTGGGGCTTCTCTGGGTTGCCCTTGAAACCACCACCGTTTCCATGGCGCCGCTCATCTATTTCAATCATAACGCCCGCTCCATCGAGGCAACCTGGAAGTATCTGATGATCTGCTCCGTGGGGATCGCCCTGGCCCTGCTGGGGCTCCTGTTCCTTGCCTACTCTACCTATGTTGCCCAGCGCGATGCGACCCTTCTTCTGGGTCCGCTCATGGAATCGGCCCGCGACCTGAATCCGGGATGGTTGCATGCTGCCGCCATCTTCCTCCTCGTCGGCTACGGATCCAAGATGGGACTGGCTCCCCTCCATTCCTGGAAGCCCGATGCCTACGGCGAAGCGCCCGGTCTGGTGGGGGCGCTGCTGGCCGGGGGGTTGGTCAACTGCGCGTTTCTGTCGATCATGCGTGTCTATCAGATCTGTCTGGCTTCCGGGGGGGAACTCTACTTTTTCCAGAATGCCCTGGTTGCCATGGGATTGATTTCCATGGCCTTTGCCGCCGTGTTCATGGCCCGCCAGGCGGACTTCAAGCGGATGCTGGCCTATTCCAGCGTCGAACACGTGGGGATCCTCGCCATTGGCCTCGGCCTCGGCAAGGGGGCACTGTTCGGCGCCCTCTTTCATCTCCTCAATAACGGCCTCACCAAAGGGGTGCTGTTCCTTTCCTCCGGCAACATCCACCGCTCGTACAACAGCAAGACGACCGACGTGGTCAAGGGGGTGCTGACTCGCCTTCCCTGGTCGGGAGGGCTCTTTATGGCAGGCTTCATCGCCATCACCGGCTCCCCGCCATTCTCGCCGTTCATCAGCGAGTTCACCATCGTCAGCAGCGCTTTCATCGAGGGACGCCATCTCGTAGGGGGGCTGTTTCTGCTCTTTCTGGCCATCATCTTCATCGGCATGGCCCTCACGGTGCTCCCCATGGTCATGGGTGAGCCTCCGGCGGACATTGAACCGACGAACTACCGGGACCGACTGCTGACGGTGGGACCGCCGCTGTTCATGTTGGGAGTCATCCTGCTTCTGGGGGTCTGGCCGCCGGAGTTTCTGGTGGCGCTGCTGAAGGATGGTGCAGCCATGCTGGGGGTGCGGTCATGAATGGCTCCTTCCGTATCCTGTTCAACGGCTCGGCGGTTCCCTTTGCAGACATTCCCCAGGTCGACCCTGTCCCGTTTCTCCAGAACATCCTCGACGCCATCGACCGGGGGAGGCGCGTTGTCTCCTACTTCGGCATACCCGGCGCTGCCGAAACCACCCTGGTCTGCGTCCTTGCCGACAAAACCGAAGGGCGGCTCGGGGTGACCCGCACGGTTACCCGGGAAGACCGTCTCCCCACCCTTGCCCTTCTCTGCCCCCAGCTGCAGCTCTTCGAGCGGGAGATTGCGGAACAGTGTGGCCTGACCTTCGACGATCACCCTTGGTTCAAGCCGGTCAGGTTTCACCGCCCGTTCGTGCCGGGCCGCGATGCCTGGAACCGTCCGGCGGATGTTCCGCTGAAGGTGGGGGTCATGGACTATTACCAGGTGGCCGGCGATGAAGTGCACGAAGTTGCCGTCGGCCCCGTCCATGCCGGGATCATCGAGCCGGGACATTTCCGTTTCCAGTGCCACGGCGAAGAGGTCTTCCACCTGGAGATATCCCTCGGTTATCAGCACCGGGGAGTCGAGGCGGGCCTGCCGGGGGGGCCGCACCCCCGCACGTTCCAGCAGATGGAGACGGTGGCCGGCGACACCACCATCGGCCATGGGCAGGCCTACTGCATGGTTCTGGAGGCTTTGGGCGGGATCAAGGTTCCGCCGCGGGCCGAAGTGCTCCGCGGCATTGCCCTTGAACTGGAGCGGCTGGCAAACCACACCGGCGACCTGGGTGCGATCGCCGGCGACGTGGGCTATCTGCCCACCGCCTCCTTCTGCGGCCGCATCCGGGGAGATTTCCTCAACATGACGGCGGTCCTCTGCGGCAGCCGTTTCGGACGGGGACTCCTTACCCCCGGCGGCACCATATTCGATCTTACGGCGGATCACCGCGACGACCTGCTCAAACGTCTGGCGGCGGCGCGTCGGGATCTGACCGACGCCGTGGAACTCCTCTGGAGCACGCCATCGGTCATGGGACGTCTCGAGGGGACCGGCGCAGTGTCGCGGGAATTCGCCGTCAAACTCGGCCTGGTTGGGCCGGCTGCCCGGGCCTGTGGCGTCAAGCGGGACGTCCGCCTTGACTATCCCTTCGGCATCTTCCGCATGACCCATCTGCCGGTGGCCACCGCGTTCCATGGCGATGTCTGCGCCCGCACGATGATTCGCTGGCAGGAGGCACAGAAATCCATGGATTTCATCGAAGAGCAGCTCCAGCATCTCCCCGCCGGCGACCATCGTGCCAAGGCAGCTCCCTGTGCCGGCCGGCACCTTGCGGTGGCCCTGACCGAGGGATGGCGCGGCGAGATATGCCACGTGGCGATCACCGATGACGAGGGGCGGTTTGCCCGCTACAAAATCGTGGATCCTTCGTTTCACAACTGGCAGGGGCTTGCCATGGCGCTCAGGGGAGAGCAGATTTCCGATTTTCCCCTCTGCAACAAGAGCTTCAACCTTTCCTATTGCGGCTTCGACCTGTAGGGATGAGAAACGGTATCTACACCCCGGATTCCGGGGAGGAGGGATAATTCGTCATGATCCGCGCCATCATTTCCCGCATCAGACAGGGACATCGCACCATGCCCTATCCCAAAGAACCGCCGCAGATGCCGGAACGGTTCCGCGGCTATCCCTTCGTGTCGTCGCTGTCGCGGACCGCCGAACAGGGGGACGGGGCGTCCGGGTGTCCGTATGGCGCCTTTTCCACCACGGGTGGGGGGTGCCTGGACATGGGGAAATGCCTCTTCTGCGCCGAGTGCCCCGTAGGCAGGATAGAGTTTTCCACCGATCACCAACTGGCGGTCAATGAACGTGACCAGCTCCTGGTGCATCCGGGATCTGAACACCGCTTCGCCCGGCCCCTCCCCCCCGATCTGCACCGGATGTTCGGCCGCTCCCTCAAGTTCCGGGAGGTCAGTGCCGGGGGGTGCAACGCCTGCGAGGCGGACACCAACGTCCTTTCAACCATCGGGTGGGACCTGGGGCGCTTCGGTGTCCAGTTCGTCGCCTCGCCCCGCCATGCGGACGGCCTCTGGGTAACGGGTCCGGTGACCGAAAACATGGCACAGGCCCTGCTCACGACCTACGCGGCGATTCCTGCCCCCAAGATCGTCGTCGCCTCCGGTGCCTGCGCCATCAGCGGCGGGCCGTACATCGATTCGCCCCAGGTCCGCAACGGAGTGGACAGCCTCATCCCGGTCGATCTGTACATTCCCGGGTGCCCCCCCCATCCGGCGACCATTCTCGACGGGCTTCTCCGTATTCTGGACAGACTGCGGTAAGCCCCTAACCTCCCGTGCCCGAAAGGGATTGGTGCATGCAGGCCTAATAAACAAAAGGACTGGACGATAGTTCTGATGGAGTGGCAGCCATGACGCCGAAACCGGAAGTATTCCCCCCTGATCCCCATAACGAAACCCTGATCGCCAATGTGCACCCCCCCGAGTGGGTCAATCCCGAGCCGACCGGGCGCTACAACCTCGTGGTGATCGGCGCCGGCACCGCCGGGCTCGTGACCGCCGCCGGAGCCGCCGGACTGGGAGCGAAGGTGGCCCTCATCGAGCGCCACTTCATGGGGGGTGACTGCCTCAACGTTGGCTGCGTCCCTTCCAAGGGGATCATCCGGGCCTCCCGGGCGATCCACGACGCGAGGGTTGGCCGGGAATTCGGCATCGGCGGCACAGAGGGGTTGAGCATCGACTTCGGCACCGTCATGGAGCGGATGCGGCGCATCCGCGCGGGTATCAGCCACCACGACTCCGCACGGCGTTTCCGCGACGAGTTGGGGGTTGACGTTTTCATGGGCCACGGACGCTTCATCGGCTCCGACAGCGTGGAGGTGGAGGGGAAGCGGCTCACCTTCGAACGGGCAGCCATCTGCACGGGAGCCAGGGCCGCGGCGCTCCCCATCCCCGGCATGGCCGAGGCGGGATACCTGACCAACGAGACGGTCTTCTCCCTCACGGAGCTCCCTTCCCGGCTGGCGGTCATCGGTGCCGGACCCATCGGCTGCGAGCTGGCCCAGGCATTTGCGCGGCTCGGCAGCCGGGTCACACTCCTGGAGATGGCGCCGCAGATCCTCGGTCGCGAAGACCGCGATGCGGCGGAGATTCTTCACGGAATCTTCGTGCGCGAAAGGATAGACCTGCGGCTCGGCATCCGGATCAGCGGCGTCAGCCGCCGCGGCGCCCAGAAGGTGATCACGGTCGAGGAGAGGGGGGGAACAGCCGAGGTTGCCGTTGACGAAATCCTCATGGGGGTGGGGCGTGCTCCCAACCTGGAGGGCCTTGGTCTGGAGGCGGCGGGAATCGCCAGTGACCCGACGCTGGGTGTAACGGTGGACGAACGGCTCCGCACATCAAATCCCCGCGTCTACGCCGCCGGCGACATCTGTTTTCCCTACAAGTTCACCCACACCGCCGACGCCCTGGCACGGATCCTCATTGCCAATGCCCTCTTCAGGGGACGCCAGAAGACCACGGCCCTCACCATCCCGTGGTGCACGTACACCGACCCGGAGGTGGCCCATGTGGGGATGTATGAGAGGGATGCAGCAGGGAAGGGGATGGAGGTTACGACGCTGACCGTCCCCCTCGCCGACGTGGACCGGGCGCTGCTGGACGGCGAAACGGAAGGGTTCGCCCGGGTCCACCTGAAGAAGGGGACCGACCGTATCCTCGGTGCCACCATCGTGGCCCGCCATGGGGGTGAAATGATCAATGAGTTTTCGCTGGCCATAACGAACGGCCTGGGACTCTCGGCCATCGGCAGGACCATCCACCCCTATCCGACCCAGGCCGAAATAATCAAGAAGCTCGCCGACGCCCATAACCGGACCAGGCTGACACCCTTCGTGAAGCGGGTGCTCTCGGCCTGGCTCGCCTGGCACAGATAAAGCGACAGGCTCCTAGACGGCGCAGCAATACTCTTCCGGCTCGCTATCAGCCGCGGTGTTGTCGAGGCCCTTCAATTCATCGTGCATCTGCTGCAATGACACGAGGGCCGAAAGGATCAGTCCATCCGTCGGGCGGTGGGGGCAGCTCTGGAAGGCGTGCTGGAGAATCTCGATGGCGTTGTGGGCGTGGGAGTGAAGGTCGGTTACGGTGTTCATGGGCAATCTCCTTGAGTGAGTGTCTGACGCCGGCAGTGGAGACGGGATTTTCTCTCTCATGCTGTCCAGTGCACTCCGAGTATGGCCGAAGATTGTGTCAATGGGGTTTCCGGACGGCAATAACTGTGCTACAGGTGAGCCGCGCCATGCTCCTGGAGAAGCTGCGAAAAGAACCGTCCTCACTTCATGGTCCACAACCTTACTTTTTCAGTAACCGGTACGGGTCAGCCCTGGTAAGCCAAGGGCTGTCGGGGTACTCGGCAGCCAGCCGGTCATAGATACCGATCAGGTTCGCCACATCGTGGGTTTCGATGTAGCGGGAAACCCCGTCGAGATAGACCGCTTCCGGCGCCAGGCTGCCGGTCGGGTAGCCAGCCAGAATTTTTTCAAAGCACTCACACGCTGCGGGACGGTCCGGCAGATTGAACCTGGCCTTGCCGATCCCCATCAGAAGCGACGGGATCAGTTCTTCTGGGGGATAAAAGCCCAGGGTGCGGTAATGTTCAACCCCTTCGGCATCCAGAATCAGCAGGGTCGGGGTCCATTTGACCTTGTAGCGTGGTCCCAGTTCAGGGTCATTGGCCGGGATGCGAACGGGGATGAGATTGTCGTTGATAAAACGGATTACTGCAGGGTCAGGGTACGCGACCGCGTCCATGCGCTTGCAGCCGATTCAGCCAGGGTTGAAGAAATCAACGAGCGCCAGCTTGCTTTCGGCTTTGGCCCGAGCCAAACCCTCTTCGAAGGAAGTAATCCAGGTAATCTCTGCCATAACGGTTCTCCTTTCTATCGAGTTGCCTGTAGACACCCAGTATCAAAATGCGAAGCAGTCGCAGCCCTGCCCCCAGAAGTCACCGTAACGGGGGGCAGCAGCCTTGATGCCGACCAGGAGTTGGTGGGCAGCATCTATGGCCTTATCTCAACAATTGTACCATTTGGCGCTAACTTGCTAATTTCCTCTATTTCTTTGTCTGTTACGGCAATACATCCTTTCGTCCAGTTAACCTCTGTGTGAGAATCACCAACCCAAGAGAAACCATTCTTGATTCCGTGGATCATGATGTTTCCGCCAGGAGAAACACCTAGTCCTTTTGCGCGCTTTTTGTCTCTCTCGTTCGGGTAGGAAATATGAAGAGATAAGTGATAATGACTATCCTTGTTTCTTGAATCGATGAAGTAGATTCCCTCAGGGGTTTTGTTATCGCCTTGCCTTTCTTTTTGACCAATCGGGTTTCCACCCAAGGCTATCTTGTAGGTCTTAATGACTTCACCCTTTGAGATCAACATCAAGCGCCGTTCTTTTTTTTCTATCAGAATCTTATCCACCGCTCCCATCTTGATTGCAAAAGCAAAGACCTTTTGCTCGAGCGCTTCAATATTTTTCTGCAGGGTAAAAACTTCATTCTCCTTGCGTTTAACTTCTTGTTGGAGAGTCTCGATTTGTGTTTGCTGCGTGGCAATCGTCTTATCCTTGATGATGGCATTATTGATATAAAATATCATCATTTCACTGTCCTGCCTGTATCCACTCCCTGGGTAATCCTTTATAAGTTTCTGAAAACATTCCAGGGCTTTTTGATAATCTTTTTGCTCATTCTTAGGATACGCATAAATAATACCCATCTCGAATAGAACCCTGTCTGCCGTCGAGGGATATTTTTCAATAATCTGCTCGTATTTGTCCAGAGATGCCTTGTAGCTTCCCTGATTGAATAAATCATTTGCTTCTTCAAATGTTGACTTGGCCTGATAACCTCCATCAAAGTGACTGCATCCGCATAGTAGAATTGATGTTACTGTCATGCAGATACAGAAAAAGTATCGGTAATCACTTACCTTGCTTTGTATTCTAACTATATATGCCGAAGACTGTCGATATCCTTCAGACAGTACAATGTGCAAGATGTTCTGATCCCTCATCTCCTTACCCCTTGGCAGAATCATCAGGAATATCCTGCGATAAGCCTGATACCCCGGCTTAACAGGTCCAATGCTTGAATGGTCCGGGCAGACTTAAACGCTGGATAATGAAGTGGCAGGGTTTTGAGACCCTGCCACTATCATTGTCCGTAGAGTCACAGCTGAAGTTAACAGCTCCGATAAAATTGACTTACTTCAGCATCGATTTCTGGAAAGCGGCGTCAGCCCTTTTCGCCTTTTCGTCGGCGATCCGTTCTCTTTCCAATGCTGCCTTTTCAGCATTGTCTGCGCGGGTCGTGACTTCATCTGCCTTTAACTTGGCCGCATCGGCGGCAGCCTTGGCAGCTTGCGCATCCTGCAATGCCTGCTCAGCTTTCGCATCAATCAGTTTTTGCTGTGCCTGCACTTTCTCGAGTTCGCCGGATGTTGCACAACCCATCAATGTACTAACTAGAACGAGCATCATTGAGATCAGCAAATGACTTTTCTTCATCTCTTATCACCTCCTTTCCGTTCAGTTTACCTTACCTGGAAGCGGGAACGCCTGAAGTTCACAATCTACTCACCCCAACATAAGAAAAGCGGGATCGACTATCCCTCCTTGACAGGTTCAATCACTATACCGTCTATGTCCAAATCCATTTTCAAGCGTTTGGCTGCTTCTTTGGCCTCATTGATATCATTGAAAGGGCCGGCGATAACACGGTAGCTATTGCTCTTTGAAAACACCCTTGCCGGAATGTGCGGCCCCTGGTGGTTGATAACGGCGGCAATCCTCAGAGCATCAATCTCATCACGCACATCGGCAGCCAATACATACCATGCATCCAGTTTCAGTTCTGGAATTTCCGGTCTGCCATACAATGTGTCCGGGTGCTCGACTTCTATGGGTTTTTTCGCAGCGTCATTTTCACTCCCTTGACGTATCTCAAAGATGGGAACAGGAATCCCTCTGGCCTCGGTTTGAACTTCCTTGATTTTTCTCCAGTCAAGCGTCCGCGCCGCTTTCTTTTCAATGGTTCTCAATTTTTCATTTATCTTCTCAAGCTCACTAGCGCCAGAGCCTTCCTGGGGCGTATGGGCTTCCAGGTAAAGTACGCCATTCCGTTGACCAACGAGATATGGCTGGTTAACAATGGTTACCGGTGTATTAACTGGGGTGTCATTGAAGAGCATCTTCACGTTTTCCGGATAGAGTCTCATGCAGCCATTGGTTGCGTTAAGGCCAATGCTGGCCGGTTTATTCGTACCATGGATCAAATAACCCGATTTACTTAAATAGAGCGCGTATTCCCCCAAGGGGTTTTGGGGCCCCGGCGGAACTGTTGCGGGGAGAATATTCCCCTTTTTTCTATGATCATCAGAAATAGAAGCAGGCACATGCCAGGTCGGCCAGGTTGCTTTTCGCACCACACGCATTTGCCCAGTGGGCGTGGGTCGCTCTTTGGTTCCTACACCGACCGGGTAGGTCGACACCAGCAGTGACCTACCATCCTCCTTAAATTGAAAGAGCCTCATGGTGGCCAAGTTGACCACAATGCCTTTTCTCGGAGTGTCCGGCAGGATAAAACTGAGAGGCAATATGATACGCTCTCCGGCCTCGGGCACCCATACATCTACCCCTGGATTCGCGGCACTGATTGCATTGACCCCCAAACTGAAGTGTCTCGCAATATCCGGCAGCGTGTCCCCCTTTTCCAGCCTGATGGATGCCAACCGACCAATGACATCATCTCCTCTTGCAACCGAAAACTCATTCCGTTCGACCTCCCCTTCAGGATGGCTTGGAGAAAACCATGATTTCTCCTGAGCGCTTTTCATCACAGCACATCCATTGAGAGATAAAATGAACATACATAGAGACATAAGACGAAGCCAATTGGATACGATTGACAGGTTAACGATTCGGCACATGGGTTAAAAAAGCACCTTTCTCAACAATGAAAAATACAGCAGGCATCCGTTTCTCTACGTCATCGAGATAACCAACTTGCTGTTGATATGTCCACCTTCGCAATCTTTGTTGACTGGAACTTTCCCTTGAGATTGTCCCCCCGCAATTTCCGTGTCCGGAAACAAAAAAGCCGGGACCGAATATCACGTGATATTTCGGCAACCCGGCTGTCTCAGTGAGACCCTGTAGGCTTTCCGCCCCACCCTCGCGGATGGTTGAGTATTATCGTGTACCACCAACTGTTTTAATGACGTTCCCGTCAACAACGCGAACCGACATAACCTTTATAAGCGCACCATTTGCTGGTTCGACCTCCCTCTTTTGACAACAAAAAAGCCGGGACCGAATATCACGTGATATTTCGGCAACCCGGCTGTCTCAGTAAGACCCGTAGGCTTTCCGCCCCATTCTCACGAATGGTTTAGTATTATCGTCTATCGCTCAAAATTTTAATTGAGTCTACATATCTATGAGGGTTTGTCAACATTTTTTTAAGGTTCAGTTGTGCGACCGTGGCGTCCGCCAAACAGCATCAGGCACAGTTTTACTGCGCGGAGTCGCTGGTTGGAATCGATCTGCTCCGTCTCGTTTGACGGGAGCAAGCAGATGGTCTTCGATGTCTACGGCAACTGCATTGATGGGCTTGAGAAGGGTTACCGGGATGTCCTCAACAATTTCAGACCACGTCGAGGACAAAAGAAAACCCCTGCCCTCCCATCAAAACCTTCATGGTGAAAGTTTGGTGAAAGTCAGGGGTCAGCCCAGTGTAACCGGTTGATTTCACTGGGTAATTATGGCGGAGAGATAGGGATTCGAACCCTAGGTACCCGGGGGGTACACTTGATTTCGAGTCAAGCGCCTTCGACCACTCGGCCATCTCTCCTGAAGCATTAATTATGTCTGATAAAACGCGCCCAGCTGGTCTGTGGCCGGAAGAGGTTCTCTTATACCCCACTTTTCCCGAAAACTCAAGACTCCTGTGGCGCGGCTTCTTGTGTGAAAGGGACAAGGGGGGCGGGTTATGGTATCGTTGTCCGTGGGAGGATGCATGAACGAAACGACGACCCCTGTCGAACAGGAGATAGCGTGCCAGCAGGTGCTCATGGAGGATTCTTCGGTTTTCTCCGTCCAGTGGACAACGGTTTCCGAACATCTTGGGGCCGGTGTCACCCCTGATCTCCTCTTTGACCGCTACCTTGCCTACGTCAGGCGCTTTACGTTTTCCCTCATCCGTCCGCAGGTCATGGCAGACGGGGTCGAGTTCCGTCTCCTGGGCCTCCCCGTGAGCCTCATCAGCTTCACGGTACCCGTCAGGAGAAGAGAAGAGTGGGGGGCATCCCTCTCCCTGGCCATCTGCGGCGGTGTCCTGGTGCAGTCCAACCAGTGCGACCGGGGAGACCTTTCGTTTCTTGTGGAGGAGGCTGATGGGGGGGTGCGGCTTACGCTGCGCCTTGCGGATTTCTGTCCGCTGCTGCTGGGAAGCGCTTCCCCCTCGCGGGTCAGGAAGCTTCTCTATCGATTCACTCAAGCGTACATCCACAAAGTGGTGACGGTCCGGTTCCTGGCCCGGCTCTACCGGGAGCTGGCCGGTGGCGCGGCCTGCGTGAGAGTCGTCCCCGCCCGGGTTCGCTCGGGGGAAGAGATCTAGGCCCGCCCCGGTTGCAAAGCCGGGGTGCCGTGCTACGCTAGTGGAGTTACTACGAAAATCTACGGGAGGATCGACATGGAAGACAAGGATCGCGTGGGCGTCTGCCAGCGGACGGAACGGAAGGAAGAGCAGGTGAAGGTCAGAAACCTTAAGACCGGCGAGATCGGCTACACCTTTGGTTGCACCGAAGAGGGGGGGACGATCCAGGTGAAGTTGGAGAATGGACAGCTTGACAGTTGGGTGTACGCCGACTGCGAGGAGTTGCCCGAGTAGGGTGGCGACGTGGAAGAGCGCTCGTGCAGGAGAATGCCTGTTGAGGTGGGATGCTGGCTCGTGGAGATGGACGGTGCATCCTGCCTCTATACGTTCGACATATCGGAGAGCGGGGTTTCGGTTATCACCGAGGACCCTTTCCCGGTGGGACAGGTGGTGACGCTCCAGTTTTTCACCCCCCGGTCGGCCAGTGCCGTCACCCTGGAGGCCCAGGTGGTCTGGAGTCGCCTGGAGCCCGAGGGGGGGATGGGGCTCAAATTCATCAATCTCGACGGTCCGGGAAGGGAGGTGCTGCGCTCCTTCACGGAGCAGCTGAAGAAGCGGCGCGGGTTGGGTCGCCCCTAATCCTTGGTGTAGAGGACGGCCACGGCCGTCGCCTTTTGCTCCCCCACCGATACGTAGCCGTGGGGTTCGGTCGAGTCGTAGTAAATGCTGTCTCCCGGGTTGAGGCGCATGACGTCGGTGCCGTAGTGGAATTCCAGTTCCCCTTCCAGGAGATAGATGAACTCGAAGCCGTCGTGGCGGTAGAAGAAGCCGTCGTCCCAATCGGTCAGCTCGAATTCCACGAGGAATGGCTCCATGGGCTTGTGGCGGATGCCGGGGGCCAGTGACCGGTAGACGTAGCCGTGGGGGGCGTCGTTGCCGGTGCGGCGTCGGGTGGCCGCCTGCTGGGATGCCCGTGTCAACACCAGCTTCTGCTGGTCTTCCTCTTCCTCGAAAAAGTAGTGGATTCCCACCTTGAGTCCCTTGGAAATCTTGAGGAGCGTGGCAATGGGAGGGGTGACCTGGTCGTTCTCGATCTGTGACAGGAGCGGCTTGGAGAGGCCGGAAAGCTCCGAGAGCTCCTGGAGGGTGAGCCGCTGCTCCTGGCGGAGCTTGCGGATCTTCTCGCCGAGTCGCAGTTCCTTGATCTGGGATTTGATGTCTTCCACGGGCGCCTCCTCTCTTCCGCCCGTTATAGGGCAATCGAGCTGCGAGCGTCAAGAGCTTATATGGATGCCTGCCGCGGGAGGTGGCCAGTGGCCGAAAGGTCGTTGACATCCCGGGGCAATTTGGCTACTCTTTCAACGGTTTAAGGTCATCCCCCCGCTGCTGCCGAGGCATTTCCAATGCGCGTCTGTCGCCTGTTCATTGTCCTCCTTGCGTTCCTCTCCGCCGTGCCCGCCTGCACGAAGAAGGAAGAGAAGCTCTATTACGAAACGGGGCGGGCCGAGGCGCCGGTCAAAGAAGTCCCCAAGGACATGATAGCCACCCAGCAGGCCTTTGTGGAACTGGTGAAGAAGGTGACCCCCTCGGTGGTCAACATCTCCACCATCAGCAGGAAGAAGATCGAGCAGCCCTTTTTAGAATTCTCCCCCTTCTTCGACGAGTTCTTCGGAGGCGGCAAGCCCCGCTATCGGCGCGACCACAGCCTCGGGTCCGGCTTCATCATCAACAAGAGCGGCTACATCGTCACCAACGACCACGTGGTGCGGGACGCCGAGAGCATCCAGGTCAAGCTCTCCAACGAGAATGTCTATGACGGCAAAATCGTCGGCAGCGATCCCAAGACCGACATCGCCGTCATCAAGATCCAAGCCAGTGAGGAACTTCCCGTGGCGGTCCTGGCCGATTCCGACAAGCTCCAGGTGGGGCAGTGGGCCATCGCCATCGGCAATCCCTTCGGCCTCGATCGGACCGTGACCGTGGGGGTGGTTTCGGCCACCGGCCGTTCCAACATGGGAATCGAGACCTACGAGGACTTCATCCAGACCGACGCCTCCATCAACCCCGGGAACTCGGGGGGGCCGCTCCTGAACGTCCATGGCGAGGTGATCGGGATTAATACCGCCATCGTGGCCGCCGGCCAGGGGATCGGCTTCGCCATCCCCGTCAACATGGCCAAGCAGATAGTGACCCAGCTCATCACCAAGGGGAGCGTGACCCGGGGGTGGCTCGGGGTGTCGATCCAGCCGGTGACCGACGAACTGGCCCGGGAGTTCGGCCTCGCGAAGGCCCGCGGGGTGCTGGTGAGCGACGTCATGGAAGGAAGCCCCGCCGCCAAGGGGGGAATCCGGCAGGGGGATATCATCCTTGACTTCGCCGGCACCGCCATCAAGGACGCCCAGCACCTCCAGCGGGTGGTTGCCGACACCGTGCCGGGGAAAACCGTGCAGGTGACGGTGTTCCGCGGGGGGCGCGAGGTGAAGCTTTCCCTTACCTCCGCCAGCGCCGACAGTGCCGCGGCCCGGCAGGCCCGCCCCCAGGGGGAGGAGCCTGACCTCATCGGCTTGGCCGTCGCGGAGCTCCCTTCCGACCTGCTTCGCCGCGGGGCGACCGGTGTGCTGGTGGCCCAGGTGGAGGAGGGGGGGATAGCAGCCGAGGCGGGAATCCAGCGGGGCGACATCATCGTCTCGGTGAACCGCAAGGGGGTCGCGAACCCGGCCGAGTACGACCGCACCATGGCCGAGGCCGAGCGCCGGGGCACGGCGATTCTCCTGGTGCGCCGCGGCGGCGCCAGCATCTTCTTCTCCCTCCGGCTGCGGTAACGTTTCCCGTGCCGTGGATTCTGCCATTACTCTGAACGAGAGGACATTTCATGAGTCTCATCGATAATCCCGACCAGGCAAAGCGTCTCGCCCGGGCCATCATTTCGGACATTGCCATCTACAACCGCGACAAGGTGGAGCGGGGGATCAAGGAGGATTCCATCTTCGAGATTCTCGCCGAAGATATCGAGGAGGGGCGTCAGCACTTCCAGTCGCGGGTGGCTCCGGAGATCGCCTCCGGTACCATCTACGACATGGCCCTCGTGGACGTGCTGATCAAGCGGGCAGGGAAGATCGAGTCGCCCATCTGGTGATGGGGTACCCACAACGGTTTCTGCGGGCGGGGCGCGATCGACGGTCGCGCCTTCGCCGTTTTTGAGGAGTTCATGGAAGATCAGTACGAATTCATAGCCCCCGCCGAGGGGGAATCCGGCCGCCTTGACCAGTTCGTGGCCCGGTCCGTGGAGGGGATGACCCGCGCCACGGTCCAGCGCCTCATCGACGAGGGGCGGGTGACGGTGGACGGCACGGTGGAGAAGCCGTCCCTGAAACTGCGGGGAGGGGAGCGCATCGTGGTGGTCGTGCCGCCTCCTGCGCCGGCGGTCCCCGCGGCGGAGGAGATCCCCCTGGTGATCCTCCATGAGGACAGCGACCTGGTGGTGGTCAACAAGCCGGCCGGCATGGTGGTCCACCCGGGGGCCGGCACCCCCGGCGGAACCCTGGTGAACGCCCTTCTTGCCCACTGCACCGACCTCTCGGGAATCGGCGGCGAGATCCGCCCCGGCATTGTCCACCGCATCGACAAGGATACCACCGGCGTCCTGGTGGTGGCCAAGAACGACCGGTCCCACGAGGGGCTCGCCCGCCAGTTCCGGGAACACACCATCAAGCGGATCTACCTGGCCCTGGTCTTCGGCTCGCCGAAAACCGACACGGGGCGCATCGAGGGGGCCATCGGCCGCCACCCCACGGACCGCAAAAGGATGTCGGGGAAGGCCAAGCACGGCAAGCACGCCGTGACCCACTGGAAGGTCCTGGCCCGCTACCCGGGTATGACGCTCCTGCGGCTGCGGCTGGAGACGGGGCGGACCCACCAGATCCGGGTCCATCTGGCCGAGGCGGGGCATCCCCTGGTGGGGGACGAGGTCTACGGGGGCGCCGGCCGGGCCAACGACCTGCGGGACCCGGTGCTGAAGAAGCTGGTTCGCGAATTGGGGCGCCAGGCCCTCCACGCCAAGACCCTTGGCTTCATCCATCCAGCCGGCGGCACCTATGTCGAATTCGACACGGAGCTGCCCGAGGACATGACGCGGATCATTACCTATCTTGAACACCAAGGAGCATAGAACAATGGAGATGAAACGAGCCGACAAGGTTCACTATCTGGAACCGGCGCTCCTGACCGCCGCCGGGGTCTCGGCCCACGGCTTCACCACCCGCCACGAAGGGGTGTCGCGCGCCCCCTACAACTCCCTTAACCTGGGAACCGGCACCAATGACTCTCCCCACGCGGTGGAGGGGAACAGAAACCTCCTGACCCGGGCCTTCGGGGTGGAGGCGGGGCGGCTGGTGACCGTGACCCAGGTCCACGGCACCGACCTCCTGGTCATCGATTCTCCCAATCCCGATTATGGCTACTTCCAGCGGCTGGAAGCCGACGGCATCATTACCAACCAGCCGGGGGTGATGATCGGGGTCTGTGTGGCCGACTGCGTGCCGGTGCTCCTGCTGGACCCGGCGAAGGGGGTTGCGGCGGCCCTCCACGCCGGGTGGAAGGGGACCGCGGCCGGCATCTGCCGCAAGGGGGTGGATGCCTTCATCAACCTCTTCGGCTCCGAGCCCCAGGATATCCTGGCCGCCGTGGGACCCGGCATCGGACCCTGCTGCTATGAGGTGGACACACCGGTGGCCGAGGCGTTCCGGGTCGGCGGCCACGACTGGGATGCGGTCGCGACCATCAAGGATACGGCCCGGTGGCAGTTGGACCTGGTCCGGGCCAACGCCTTGCAACTGGGGACGGCCGGCATCCCCGAGCGGAACATCGAGACGGCCGGGCAGTGCGTCTCGTGCGCCCCGCAACTCTTCTTCTCATACCGTCGCGACAGCGGGGAGACGGGACGGCAGATGGGCTTCATCATGCTGAAGGGGTAGGGGCCCAGGCAGGAGAAAACTGACAGCAGGGAGGTCTGATGAAGTTCGCCATTTCCGACCAGATCCGCTCCGTTCACTTCCCACCCATCACCGAGGTGAGAGGATGGCTCGCCAGCCGGCAGCCCGACCCGACGCGCCCCCTGATCGACCTCTGCCAGGCGGTTCCCGACTACGCGCCGGCCCGGCAGCTGACTGACTACCTGGCGGCGTGCCTCGACGACCCGGCAATGGCGAAATACTCCCCCGACGAGGGGCTCCTCGAGGTACGGGAGGCGGTCTGCGGGCGCTACGGGCGGGTCTACGGCGCCGCCCCCACGCCAGAAGGGCTCTGCCTCACCATCGGCGCCAGCCAGGCCTTCTGGCTCGCCATGGTGACCCTCTGCCGGGCCGGGGACGAGGTGATCGTGCCGCTCCCCGCCTACTTCGACCACCCCATGGCCCTGGAGATGCTCGGCATCCGGCCGGTCTGGCTTCCCTTCGACACTGAGCGGGGGGGCGTCGTGGACCCGGCGGCGGTGGAGCGCCTCATCACTCCCCGGACCCGGGCGATCCTCCTGGTCACTCCCTCGAACCCCACCGGGGTCGTCACCCCCCCTGACGTGATCCACGAACTCTACTCCCTGGCCCGCCGTCGCGGCATCGCTTTGGTCCTCGACGAGACCTACGCCGACTTCATCCCCGGCGACACCCCTCCCCACGACCTCTTTGCCGACCCCCACTGGGGGGATCACTTCGTCCAGATCATGTCCTTCGGCAAGACCTACGCCCTCACCGGTTACCGGGCCGGGTGCCTCGTGGCGTCCGATGCGTTCATCCACCATGCCCTCAAGGCCCAGGACACCATGGCGGTCTGCCAGCCCCGCATCACCCAGCACGCGGTCATGTATGGCGCCCGCCATCTCGATGACTGGGTCGCCGAAAACCGCCTCATGATGGAGCGGCGCCACGACCTTTTCCGGAGTGCCTTCACCAGGCCGGGGAACCCCTTTTCACTGGCGGCCAGCGGCACCTTCTTCGCCTGGGTCCGGCACCCCTTCCCGGGGCGGACCGGCCGGGAGGTGGCCCGTCGTCTCGCCGTGGAGGCGGGGGTCATCTGCCTGCCGGGTGAGGTCTTTGGCCCGGGGCTGGAGCCCTATCTCCGCATTGCCTTCGGCAACATCCGGGAGGAGGTGATCCCCGAGGCGGTGGCCAGGTTTCGTTCGCTTACCAGGTGATTCTCGCGGGAACGGAGTTTCGCGTGATGCTCAGGAGGAGGTGTAACGATGGCATTTCTCAGATTTGTGACGCTGTGGGTTGTGCTGGTCGTGGCGTGGACTGTGCCGACTGGGGCGATGGAAAAGGGGCAGGCCGCCGGAGGGGGGCGGCTTGAGAAGGCCACTTTCGCCGGGGGGTGCTTCTGGTGCATGGAGCCCCCCTTCGATGCCCTCAATGGGGTTGTCTCCACCACGTCGGGCTATACCGGCGGACAGGTGAAAAACCCCACCTACGAACAGGTTTCTGCCGGCATTACGGGACACGCAGAATCGGTGCAGGTTCTCTTCGATCCTGCGAAGGTGAGCTACGGGAAGCTCCTTGAGGTCTTCTGGCGAAACATCGACCCCCTGGCGGTGAACCGGCAGTTTTGCGATACGGGGAGCCAGTACCGGACCGCCATCTTCTACCATAACGAGGTGCAGAAGCGGCTGGCCGAGGATGCGAAGCGGCGGTTGGAGAAGGAACGTGGGTGGCGGATTGCCACCGATATCGTTCCCGCGAAGGAGTTTTACCCCGCCGAGGAGTACCACCAGGACTACTACCGGAAGAACCCGGTCCGGTACAAGCTCTATCGCTTCAACTGCGGCCGCGACCAGCGGCTCAGGGAACTCTGGGGCTAACGGCGGCAGCCCGGCAACTGACGCACTCTTTCAAAACCCGTTGACAGGTGTCGCGGGGTTTTGGTGTAGCCAGTTGCCCGATCCCACGGTGAAAAAGAAGGTCGCACCTTGGCCGGGAGCGCTGTCGGCCCAGATCGTTCCCCCGTGGCGGGTGACGATGTTGTGGACGATGGCGAGCCCCACGCCGGTCCCCTCGAAATCCTCACTGCGGTGGAGCCGCTGGAATACGCCGAAGAGTTTGTCGGCGTAGGCCATGTCGAAGCCGACGCCGTTATCCCGCACGAAGTAGACCGTTGCCCCATCCTTTTGAAAGCTTCCCACCTCGACCAGGGCGTCTTCCCGTTTGCGGCTGTATTTGAGGGCGTTGGAGAGAAGGTTCGCAAAAACCTGCCGGATGAGGGACGGGTCGGCCTGGCAGGGGGGGAGCTCTCCGACGCTGACCTGAACCGTACGTCCTTCCCGTTCCCGCTCTAGCTCTTCCAGCACGGCGCTTACGACGTCGGCGGGATCCACGGTCTCCCTGTTCAGGGGGTGGCGGCTGAGGCGCGAGAAGGTCAGGAGATCGTCGATGAGGGCCGCCATCCGGGTGCCGTTGCTGGAGATCTGGCCCAGATACCGCTGGGCCTCGGCCGGAAGGTTCGGCCCGAAATCCTCCAGCAGGATGTGGGCATAGCCGTTTACCGCCCTCAGGGGGGCCCGCAGGTCGTGGGAAATGGAGTAGGAAAAGGATTCCATGTGGAGGAGGGCCGATTTCAGCTGTGTCGTTCGCTCGGTTACCCGCTCCTCCAGTTCCTCGTTGAGGCGGCGGATGTCTTCGGTCCGCTCTGCCACCCGCCGTTCCAGGGATTCGTTGAGGGTCTGAAGCTCGTGGACGTAGCTCTGGAGCGTGGCCGCCATCTGCCGGACGTTGCCGATGAGCCCTGCCACCTCCCGGATGCCGCTGTGGGGCCACTGGGCCTCCTGGTGCCGGATCACGTCGATGGGGAGGGTTTCGGATATCTGCTCCAGCTGGGCGATGGGGCGGGTGAAGACCGCGCTCGCCGCCTGGGCTGTAGCGATGGAAAAAAGGATCAGGGCGAGCAGAAGGGCGAATCCCCGGCTGGCATTGTTCTGGAGCCCTTCCAGAAACGGTTTCATGGGCGTCGTGATGACAATGGACCACGGCACGTCGGCATTGAGGGGGGAATCCATGCCGAAGGATGCCAGTTGCCAGCGCTGTAGGTCGCTGAAACCCCTGGAGAGGGGGATGAACTGATAGAGCCCCTCTGTCAACTGACGGCGCTCCTTCCCCTGGTTGGGGGCCACATGCTCCATCATCCTCCTGGCGGGATCGGTGCTGGCGATAACCTGCCGTTTCCGGTCCAGGAGGGTGATGTCCATGGCACGGTTCCCCGAGATGATCCGCAGCTGTTCCGCCAGGCGTGAGATCTCGACGACGCCGGTACAGTAGCCGCGGAATTTTCCGTCAATGACAATGGGGGCGAAGAGGGCAAGCCGGGGCACTTTCGATATGGTCCCGTAGTCAATGTCGGAGACCGCCGGCCGCATGGTCTCACGCACGATGCGGTGGTAGGGCATGGTGGAGTAATCCCGGCCCACATTGGAGCGTCCCTGCTCATCCACCGCCGGTACGAAGGCCACGGAGATTGCCTTGCTGTTCTGGACCGACATCTTCACAAAGTGGGGCGAGAGCAGCTTCGTCAGAGCGGCCTGTTTCTGGATGGTGGTGGCGGGGACGGTCTGGGGGTCTCCGACCAGGGATGCCAGGGTCTGGACGTCGTGGGTCTTCTCGGCGAGCCAGGTTTCGATCGTCTGACGGGTGAGGGTCGTGGTGGAGTGCAGCCGCTGATGGACCCGCTGCTCTTCCTGGGTTATGTCCCGCTGGATTTCGAGGACGACGTAGCAGACGCCGGGAATGAGAATGGCCGCCACCATGGATGTCGCGAGGACGTGGTGAAAGCGGGGGGGCTGTTCGCCGAAACGCCTGAAGGGCTGCGAGAGGTTTGCCAGTTGAAACAGCAGGGCGGCGGCCAGGGCGTTGAAGATGCCGTTGACCCCATGCTTGAGCGTCAACAGGATGGCCAGTGAAAGCTCGGTCTGGTGCAGCACATGGTAAAGCAGGAAAAAGGGCATGCCGAGGCAGAACCAGTAGAGGGTGTCGAGAAGCACGACATTGCGGGAGCGCCGCAGCATCAGCCCCACGACCAACGCCTCGCCCACCCAGACCAGCATTCCCAAAGGGTTGTGCCAGTAGATCGCGGAGTAGCCTCCCGCCAGGGCAGCGGCCAGCACGCCTGCCCTAGGCCCGTAGCGGAGCAGGGCGAGCATGACGAAGAAGGAGCCGAAGAAGATGTTGACGCCAAAGAAGAGGGTCGGGTTCAGCCAGTTGACGGCGAACCCGAGGGCACCGAGCAGCAGGGCGGCGATGGTCTTCATCTTCAATGTCGCGTGGATGTGCATTGCCGAGTGATGTCCCCTCTGACGGAACGGAATCGGCTAAAACCTGTCGGTGGATTATAAACGCGACGCCGCTGTCAGGAACATAAAAAAACTTTGTTCATTGATACAGCAAGAAATGTTCCGAATGGGGAAGAGTATTTTATTCCGGAACGGGAGGAACAGGGGTGATGTGGAGTTCAACGGGCAATGACCCGTGCCATCCTGGATAGGTAAGAGGTGGGGGCAGTGGCGATCAGAACTCCTGTGGCATGGTCTTGACCTGGGCGGCGGTAAAGACGGGGCCGTCCTTGCAGACGTAGACGTTGCCTACGTTGCAGCGGCCGCACTTGCCCAGGCCGCACTTCATCCGGTTCTCCAGAGTGGTGTAGATGGCGTCGTCACCGAAGCCGAGCCGCTCCAGCACCGGGAGGGTGAACTTGATCATGACGGGGGGGCCGCAGACAAGGGCAATGGTGTTGTCGGCCGAGGGGGCTGCCTCTTCCAGGACCGTCGGGACGAAGCCCACCTTGCCGTCCCAGGACGGGGAGTTGCCGCCGGGATCCACGGTCTTCACCAGCCGCACGTCGCCCCGCTCCTGCCACTCCTTGAGCTCCCGCTGGTAGACCAGGTCACCCTCGGTGCGGGCGCCGTAGACGATGGTGATTGCGCCGAACTTCTCCCGCCAGTCGAGGCACTGCCAGATGAGGGTCCGCAAGGGGGGGAGCGCAATCCCTCCCGCCACAAAGACGAGATTCTTGCCCAAGAACTCCTCGATGGGAAAGGAGTTGCCGTAGGGGCCCCGCACGCCGATGGCGTCGCCCACTTCGAGGCTTCTGAGCGCCTCGGTGACCCGCCCCACGGCCCGGAAGCAGCACTCGATGTACCCCGTGCGGGTGGGGGCCGAGGCGATGCAGAAGGTGGCCTCCCCGGCGCCGAAGGCCGAGTACTCGGCGAACTGCCCGGCCCGGAAGGAGAAGTTCTCGCGCACCGCCTCATCCTGGAACACGAGCCGCAAGGTGCGGATGTCGGCGGTCTCGTCGACAATCTCCGCGATGGTGGCGAGCTGGGGGAGGTAGATGTTTTTGCTGTGATCGCACATGGAGAAAACCTTTTTTAATAACACGGAGCAACTGAGCAACGGAGAAAAACAAAATCAACTTCGTATA
>NZ_JAUQXO010000070.1:0-15379 GCF_030834625.1 Geobacter sp. | reverse complement strand
CAGCCTGACCCTGCTCGGCCAGAACCCGCGTGATGGCGGCGGTCAGCGTGGTCTTGCCGTGGTCTACGTGACCGATCGTCCCTATGTTGACGTGCGGTTTCGTTCTCTCGAATTTTGCCTTTGCCATGTAGGATTCCTCCCCCTATGGAAATTAATTACCCTTTTACTTTAGCAATGATTTCTTCAGCTACCGATTTCGGCACCTGCTCGTAATGATCAAAAGTCATGGTATACGTTGCACGACCTTGGGTGGCAGAGCGGAGGTCGGTGGCATAACCAAACATCTGTGCCAGTGGTACCATTGAGCTTACGACCTGTGCTCCGGCCCGGCCTTCCATGCCCATGATTCTGCCACGGCGTGAGTTGAGATCGCCGATAACGTCGCCCATATACTCTTCGGGAACCACGACTTCTACAGCCATGATCGGCTCAAGAAGAACAGGCGACGCCTTTGCAGCAGCCTCCTTGAACGCCATAGATCCGGCAATCTTGAAGGCCATCTCTGATGAGTCAACCTCGTGGTACGAACCATCAACAAGGGCAACCTTGAAGTCAACACAGGGGAAGCCGGCGAGAACACCAGTATCCATTGCCTCCTGAATACCCTTATCTACCGCAGGGATATACTCGCGGGGAACAACACCCCCCTTGATTGCATCGACAAACTCATAACCCTTGCCAGGCTCTTGGGGCTCCATCTCGATCCAGACGTGACCGTACTGACCGCGACCACCCGACTGGCGAACGAATTTCCCTTCAACCTTGACCTTCTTGGTAACTGTTTCGCGGTAAGCTACTTGCGGCTTGCCGACATTTGCATCCACCTTGAACTCACGCATGAGTCGGTCAACAATGATCTCGAGGTGAAGCTCGCCCATACCGGAGATAATGGTCTGGCCGGTTTCTTCGTCGGTCTTGACTCGAAACGAAGGGTCTTCACTGGCCAACTTCTGGAGACTAATGCCAAGTTTTTCTTGATCCGATTTTGTCTTCGGCTCTATTGCAATGGCAATAACAGGCTCAGGAAACTCGATGGACTCAAGGATTACCGGAGCATCCTCAGGGCAGAGGGTATCCCCAGTAGTAGTATATTTCAGGCCGACTGCTGCTGCGATATCGCCCGCGTAGACTTCCTTGATTTCTTCACGCTTATTGGCGTGCATCTTCAGAATCCGACCAATGCGCTCCCTCTTCTCCTTAGTGGAGTTATAAACATACGAGCCAGAGTTCAGAACACCCGAATAAACACGGAAGAAGCAGAGTTGGCCCACAAAGGGATCAGTCATGATCTTGAATGCAAGCGCAGCAAAAGGCTCATCGTCCGCAGCGCGCCGCTCAATCTCTGTCCCCTTGTCAGGATCGACACCCACAACCGCAGGGATATCTACGGGAGAGGGGAGGTAATCGACAACTGCGTCAAGGAGGTTCTGAACCCCCTTATTCTTGAACGATGAGCCGCAAATAACGGGGCAAATCTGTATGTCAATGGTTGCCTTACGAATGGCAGCCTTGATCTCGTCCTTTGTTAGCTCTTCACCACCGAGGTACTTCTCCATAAGAACATCGTCGTGGGAGGAAATCTCCTCAATCATTTTTTCCCGATACTCCTGGGCGAGCTCCACGAGGTCGGCAGGGATATCCTCAACATGAAACTTTGCCCCGAGTGACTCCTCATCCCAGATAACTGCCTTCATCTCAACAAGATCAACAACACCCTTAAACTGATCTTCAGCACCAACCGGCAACTGCACAGGCACGGGATTAGCCTTAAGCCGGTCCTTGATCATGGACACTCCACGGAAAAAATCCGCACCGATTCGGTCCATTTTGTTAATGAAGGCAACACGAGGTACCTTGTATTTGTCGGCCTGACGCCAGACAGTTTCCGACTGGGGCTCAACACCACCGACAGAACAAAAGACCGCTACAGCACCATCGAGAACACGGAGCGAGCGCTCCACCTCAATAGTGAAGTCGACATGTCCGGGCGTATCGATTATATTGACCCGATGGTCGCCCCAGAAACAAGTTGTGGCTGCAGAGGTGATCGTAATGCCACGCTCCTGCTCCTGCTCCATCCAGTCCATAGTGGCAGCACCCTCATGGACCTCGCCTATTTTATGGGACACACCGGTATAGAAAAGAATACGCTCCGTCGTGGTTGTCTTCCCTGCATCTATATGAGCCATAATCCCGATATTCCGGGTCTTTTCCAGCGAAACGAGTCGTGCCACAAATTCCTCCAGTTGCTTGTTCGAACCTTATCGTAAACTACCAGCGGTAGTGAGCAAAAGCGCGGTTTGCATCCGCCATGCGGTGGGTATCTTCACGCTTCTTCACCGCCGCACCGCGATTGTTATAGGCATCAAGAATTTCACCCGCAAGTTTGTCGGTAACGGTTTTCTCGGAACGATCGTTGGCATACTTTACCAACCAACGCATTGCGAGAGAGACACGGCGGTCAGCACGAACCTCAACCGGCACCTGATACGTTGAGCCGCCAACCCTACGCGACTTAACCTCCAACGTCGGCTTGATATTATCAAGGCACTTTTTCAGAACCTTTACCGCCTCTTCGCCGGTTTTCTGGGAGACCACATCCAGCGCCCCATAAAGAGCACGCTCAGCAGTACTCTTTTTGCCGCCATGCATAATAACGTTGATCAACTTCGCGACAACCCGGTCGTTAAACTTGGGGTCGGGAAGAATAACTCGTTTTGCTATTTCTCTTCTTCTCGGCATATAACCCTCTCACCAAAGTCGTTTACTTGGGCCGCTTGGCGCCATATTTGGAACGAGCCTGCTTCCGATCCTTAACCCCCACAGAATCAAGCGTTCCACGCACAATATGATACCGAACACCCGGAAGGTCCTTAACCCGACCACCCCGAATAAGAACAACGGAGTGCTCCTGAAGATTATGGCCCACGCCCGGAATATACGAACTAACCTCTATCCCGTTCGTAAGACGAACCCTGGCAACCTTCCGCAACGCCGAGTTCGGCTTCTTAGGGGTCGTAGTGTAAACCCGCGTGCAAACTCCACGCTTTTGCGGGCAACTCTTGAGAGCAGGAGAATCGGACTTTTCTTTTTTACTTTTCCTGCCGATACGGATCAGCTGGTTAATCGTTGGCATACACTATCTCTCCCAGTAAACGGCTTCTCCAGGGGGTACTCGCCCTGCGGAAGCGACAAAGTTATCAGCTGCATCATACCTTGTCAAGATTTTTTTCATTTTTTCTAAAACAGGCCCTATGACTATTCCTCGTGGTCGTCGAACACGTCATCATCAGGGAAATCCTCCTCGACCAGAGGGGGAATAACGGCAACGGGCTCCTGAAGCTCGGCCTGCTCGGCAACGAGCTTCAGGTTACGATAGCGGGACAAACCCGTTCCAGCCGGGATGAGCCGTCCCATGATCACGTTCTCCTTGAGTCCGCGAAGCTGATCCACTTTGCCCTCTATGGCAGCCTGGGTCAGGACCTTCGTCGTCTCCTGGAAGGAAGCGGCCGAGATGAACGATTCTGTGGAGAGTGACGCCTTGGTAATGCCGAGAAGAAGCGGCTCGGCGATTGCCGGCCGGTCTCCCTTTGCCATGACCCGTTCGTTCTCTTCCTCAAAGACAAACCGCTCGAGCTGGTCATCAATAAGCAGGTTGGTGTCGCCCACATCCTTGATACGAACCCTGCGGAGCATCTGCCGGACGATGACCTCGATGTGCTTGTCATTTATCTTGACGCCCTGGAGACGGTAAACCTCCTGCACCTCGTCGACCAGGTACTTGGCAAGCTCCTTGATCCCCAAAACCCTGAGAATGTCGTGTGGATTAGAAGAACCGTCCATGAGGGGCTCGCCAGCACGCACATAGTCGTTTTCGTGGACGCTGATATGCTTGCCCTTGGGAATCAGATACTCTTTGGGTTCGCCCAGCTCAGGGGTGACAATTACTTTCCGTTTCCCCTTGGCATCCTTACCGAAGGTAACAACCCCGTCGATTTCGGATATCACGGCGAAATCCTTCGGCTTGCGGGCTTCGAAGAGCTCGGCAACCCGCGGCAGACCACCGGTAATATCCTTGGTCTTCGTCGTTTCACGCGGGATCTTTGCAATGACGTCGCCGGCGTTGATGAATGAGTCTTCCGCAACGGAGATGTTGGCGCCCACCGGGAGGTAATAGCGCCCGATGGTACCAGCGCTTCCGGTCAGAGATTCTGCATCCGACGCCTTGATGGCGATACGCGGACGCTTGTCAGCATCCCTCGACTCGATGATGACCTTACGGGAAAGTCCTGTCACCTCGTCGAGTTGCTCCTCCATGGTGACCCCTTCGACAATATCGCCGAATTTAACACGACCTGCCACTTCGGTGAGAATCGGCATGGTGTAGGGGTCCCACTCGGCAAGGGTTTCGCCCGGCTTCACAACCTGCTCGGGGCCAAACTTGATCTTGGCACCGTAGACGACAATGTACTTTTCCCGTTCGCGACCGGTTTCGTCAACAATGGCCACTTCACCGTTTCGGTTCATGACGATATGATGACCGTCTACGTTAACAACGCTGTTGATGTTGATGAACTTTACCCGACCTTCAGTACGGACCTCCAGAGAGGTCTGCTCCGCGTGCCGCGAAGCCGTTCCACCGATATGGAAGGTACGCATGGTGAGCTGAGTACCCGGTTCACCGATGGACTGGGCCGCAATGACGCCGACCGCCTCGCCCATGTTGACGATGTGGCCACGGGCCAGATCGCGACCGTAGCATTTGGCACAGATGCCGCGCCGACTCTGGCAGGTGAGCACTGACCGGATCTTGACCCGTTCGAGACCGGCATCCTCAATACGCTTTACAAGAGTTTCATCAATCTCATTGCTTGCAGGAACGAGCACCTCGCCGGTAACGGGATCGAGGATGTCGTCCAGGGCAACGCGACCAAGGATACGGTCACCAATCTGCTCGATCACCTCGCCACCCTCGGTCAGTGACGAGACGGTGAGGCCGTCCAGGGTCCCGCAGTCCGGCTCGGTGATGATGGCATCCTGCGCCACGTCCACGAGGCGACGGGTAAGGTAACCGGAGTTGGCGGTCTTGAGAGCCGTATCGGCGAGACCTTTCCGGGCGCCGTGGGTCGAGATGAAGTACTGCAGAACGTTCAAACCCTCACGGAAGTTGGCCGTAATCGGGGTTTCGATGATTTCACCGGACGGCTTGGCCATGAGCCCACGCATACCAGCAAGCTGCCGAATCTGCTGGGCAGAACCCCGAGCACCCGAATCCGCCATCATGTGGATGGCGTTGAAGGAGGGAATCTTCACCTCCTGGCCGTCGGGGGAGACGATAGTGTCCTTGGAGAGGTTGTCGAGCATCTGCTTGGCGATGTCTTCCGTAGCCTTGGCCCAAATGTCGATGACCTTGTTGTAGCGCTCCCCGTCGGTAATAAGACCCTCGGTATACTGGTTCTGGATCTCTTTCACCTCATCGTTGGCACTCTCGATGATCGCGGGCTTCCCTTCGGGGATCACCATGTCATTCATGCAGATGGAAATGCCCGCAAGGGTAGAGTAGCGAAAACCGGTTTCCTTCAGCCGGTCGGCCAAGATGACAGTCTCCTTGTTGCCGGCAAGGCGGTAGCAGACATCGATCAGATTGACGAGTTCTTTCTTGCTCATCACCTTGTTGATGGCAGAAAAGGGGACCATGTCGGGGAGAATCTCACGGAGCAGGATTCGCCCTGCAGTAGTCTCGGTAATGGCAGGCTGATCGGATTCGTCCAACTGGATGTTCTTTATTCTGACCTTGATCCGAGCCTGCAGGTCGACCTCGCCGGCATCATAGGCAATCCGCACCTCTTCGGGCGACGCGAAGATCTTTCCATCCCCCTTGGCGAAATGGCGCTCCCGGGTCATGTAGTAGATGCCGAGAACCATATCCTGCGAGGGAACAATGATCGGCTTGCCGTGGGCAGGGGACAGGATGTTGTTGGTACTCATCATGAGAACCCGCGCTTCCACTTGGCTCTCGATGGAGAGGGGAAGGTGGACCGCCATCTGGTCACCGTCGAAGTCGGCGTTGAAGGCGGTGCAGACAAGGGGGTGAAGCTGGATGGCTTTCCCTTCGATCAGCACCGGCTCGAAGGCCTGTATGCCGAGACGGTGGAGGGTCGGAGCACGGTTCAGCATAACCGGGTGCTCTTTGATGACCTCTTCGAGGACGTCCCAGACCTCCGGACGCTCTTTCTCCACCATTTTCTTGGCACTCTTGATGGTGGTAACGAATCCGCGCTCTTCAAGCTTGTTGTAAATGAACGGCTTGAAGAGCTCCAGCGCCATCTTTTTGGGCAGACCGCATTGGTGAAGACGAAGTTCAGGCCCCACGACAATAACGGAACGGCCCGAGTAGTCGACGCGCTTACCGAGCAGGTTCTGACGGAAACGGCCCGATTTCCCCTTGAGCATGTCCGAAAGGGATTTGAGCGGCCGCTTGTTGGGTCCTGCAATGGCACGGCCACGACGACCGTTGTCGAAGAGGGCGTCTACGGCCTCCTGAAGCATCCGCTTCTCGTTGCGGATAATAACCTCGGGAGCCTGCAATTCCATGAGACGCTTGAGACGGTTGTTCCGGTTGATCACGCGGCGGTAGAGATCGTTGAGATCGCTTGTGGCGAAACGTCCACCGTCGAGGGGAACGAGGGGGCGCAGTTCGGGCGGCAGGACTGGAATGCACTCAAGGATCATCCACTCGGGACGATTACCAGACTCCTTGAAAGCCTCCACCACCTTGAGCCGCTTGGCGGTCTTTTTCCGCTTCGCCTCACTCGTGGCTTCAACCATCTCCTGACGCAACTGCTCCGCAAGCTGGTCCAGATTGATTGCCCTGAGGCACTCGCGGATGGCAGCTGCCCCCATCCCTGCCTCGAACTGGTAATTGTGCTCCTCCAGAGCCTTCATGTACCGGTCCTCGGAAAGCACTTCGCCGACCGTCATTCCGGTGTTCTTCGGATCGGTGACCGCATAGGCTTCGAAGTAAAGAACCTTTTCAAGGTCTTTCAGGGATATGTCAAGGAGGTTCCCGATCCGCGACGGAAGGGACTTGAGGAACCAGATGTGGGCAACGGGGGTGGCAAGGTCGATGTGCCCGAGGCGCTCGCGACGAACCTTGGAGGGGATGACTTCGACACCGCACTTCTCGCAGACGATCCCACGGTGCTTCATGCGCTTATACTTGCCGCAGTTGCACTCGTAGTCCTTGGTCGGGCCGAAGATTTTTGCGCAGAAAAGACCGTCGCGCTCCGGCTTGAAGGTCCGGTAGTTAATGGTCTCGGGTTTTTTTACCTCGCCGAACGAACGTTCACGGATTTTATCCGGCGAAGAGATGGAGATGCGGATCGCCGAGAAGTGGAGCGGGTCCTTCGGTTTATCGAAAAAGCTGAAAAAGTCTTCCAATGTCAATTCCTCCTCTGCTTAGGAGTGGCTGCTGGTCGTGTGATCGTTCCGAGGGCCTGCCTTTACGGATGATGGCCCCTAATCCTCGTCGCCTTCCAAGAGCTCCACGTCGAGACACAGAGACTGAAGTTCCTTGATGAGAACGTTGAACGATTCGGGGAGACCCGGTTCAAGGGTATGCTTACCTTTAACGATCGCCTCGTACATGCGCGTACGACCCGCCACGTCATCGGATTTCACCGTCAGGAATTCCTGAAGGGCATAGGCGGCGCCGTATGCCTCCATGGCCCAGACCTCCATCTCCCCGAGACGCTGGCCACCGAACTGGGCCTTGCCGCCCAGGGGCTGCTGGGTCACGAGGCTGTAGGGACCGATGGACCGGGCGTGGATCTTGTCATCGACTAGGTGGTGGAGCTTGAGAACGTACATGACCCCGACGGTGACCTTGTGCTTGAAGGGCTCACCAGTCTTGCCGTCGAAAAGGGTGACCTGGGCGGTCTCATCGAAACCGGCCTTGTCGAGCATGCTCCGGATCTGCTCCTCGGAGGCCCCTTCGAAAACGGGGGACGCCATTGGTACGCCGCGCTGTAGGCGCTTGGCCACGTTGATCAACTCCTCCTCATCAAGGGAGTCGAGAAACGCATTCATCTCTTGGGAACCGTATACCTTCTCGAGATACTCCTTCACCATGGCAGACGGGGAGTGCTTCTCCAACATCTCCTCGATCTTCCAACCGATTCCTTTTGCTGCCCATCCCAGATGGGTTTCGAGGATCTGACCCACGTTCATACGGGAAGGAACGCCCAGCGGATTCAGCACGATCTCGACGGGACGGCCGTCCTCCATGTACGGCATATCCTCCTCGGGAAGGATGCGGGAAACGACACCCTTGTTACCGTGACGGCCGGCCATCTTGTCGCCGACCTGAAGCTTGCGCTTGATGGCGATGTAAACCTTCACCATCTTGATGACGCCCGGGGGAAGGTCATCGCCCCGCTTGAGCTTCTGGACCTTGTCGTCAAAGACGTATTTGATGATGTCAACCTGCTGCTGAAGCGTGGTGAGAATCGCGGAAACCTTCTCCTCAACTCCCTCCTCGCCACTCACGGAGATCTCGTCCCACCGGTCGAGGGGAATGGCCGTGAGCGCCTCCTCAGTTATGGCAACATCCTTGGCGATGACGGTCTTGCCGTTCTTGTCCTCCACCTTCACGGCAGCCGCCTTGCCGACCAAGAGTCTTTTCAGCTTGCCTACGGCAGAGTCGCGGATAATCCGGATCTCGTCCTGCTCGTCCTTGCGGAGTTTTTCTTCTTCCATCCGCTCGATCATCTCGGTGCGTGAGTCTTTGTCATTCCCCTTGCGGGAGAAGACCTTGGCACCGATGACCGTTCCCTCGACACCCGGCGGAACCCGCAAAGAGGTGTCGCGAACATCCCCGGCCTTTTCGCCGAAGATGGCGCGCAGGAGCTTCTCCTCAGGCGAGAGCTGGGTCTCTCCCTTCGGCGTGATCTTGCCGACAAGGATGTCGCCCGGCTTAACCTCGGCGCCGATCCGGATGATCCCGGACTCGTCAAGGTCCTTAAGGGTCTCCTCGCCCAGGTTCGGGATATCCGAGGTGATCTCTTCCTTGCCGAGCTTGGTGTCACGGGCTACGCACTCGAACTCCTCAATATGGATCGAGGTATAGCGGTCGTCCTTTGTAAGCTTTTCAGAGACAAGGATCGAGTCCTCGAAGTTGTAACCACCCCAGGGCATGAACGCAACAACAACGTTCTGGCCGAGAGCCAACTCCCCCATATCGGTGGAGGGGCCGTCGGCAATGACATCGCGCCGCTTCACGTGGTCGCCCACCTTGACCACCGGCCTCTGGTTGATGCAGGTGTTCTGGTTGGATCGGGCGAATTTGATCAGGTTGTAGATGTCGACCCCGGTGCCGGTCTCGTCATACTCGTCCTCGTCGATCTTGACAACAATGCGGGAGGCGTCGACAGACTCGACGATGCCGTTGTGGCGCGCCACCACGGAAACGCCGGAGTCTTTGGCAACGATCCGCTCCATGCCGGTGCCGACCAACGGAGAGTCAGCCTTCAGGAGCGGTACCGCCTGGCGCTGCATGTTGGAGCCCATGAGGGCACGGTTGGCGTCGTCGTTCTCAAGGAACGGTATGAGCGAGGCGGCAACGGAGACAAGCTGCATCGGTGCAACGTCCATGAGCTCCAGTTCGTCCCGATGCACGAGGAGGAACTCGCCCGATTTACGGGCCGAGACATAGTCGTTCACGAAGCGTCCGTCGGCGTCCATCTCGGCGTTGGCCTGGGCAATGGCATGCCCCTCTTCCTCAAGGGCGGAGAAGAACTTCACCTCAGTGGTGACCTTTCCCTCCTTTACGATCCGGTACGGGGTCTCCACAAAGCCATGCTCGTTGATGCGTGCATAGGTGGAGAGCGATGCGATGAGACCGATGTTCGGACCTTCAGGCGTCTCGATGGGGCAGACCCGGCCGTAGTGAGTTGGGTGAACGTCTCGCACCTCGAAACCAGCCCGCTCACGCGTAAGGCCACCTGGTCCGAGAGCCGAGAGCCGCCGCTTGTGGGTAACCTCCGAGAGGGGGTTCGTCTGGTCCATGAACTGGGAGAGCTGGGACGAGCCGAAAAACTCCTTGACCACGGCCGAAACCGGCTTGGAGTTGATCAGATCGTGGGGCATCAGGTTCTCCACTTCCTGGAGGCTCATCCGCTCCTTGATGGCCCGCTCCATACGGACGAGGCCGATGCGGTACTGGTTCTCCAGAAGCTCGCCCACGGCACGTACCCGGCGGTTGCCCAGGTGGTCGATATCGTCGATGGTCCCTCTACCGTTCTTCAGGTCGATAAGATAACGGACCACTTCAAGGATATCTTCCTTGGTGAGAACCTGGCAGTCGAGGGGAACGTTGAGCCCGAGCTTGAAGTTGAGCTTGAGCCGCCCAACAGCCGAGAGATCATAGCGCTCTGCATTGAAAAAGAGGTTGTCGAAGAGGGCCTGGGCACTCTTGAGCGTCGGGGGATCTCCGGGGCGGAGGCGTCGGTAGATCTCGATGAGCGCGTCGTCAGTGGTGTTTATCTTGTCGGCCAGTAGCGTATCGCGCAAAGAGGAGGTCACATGGAGGTTGTCGATGAAAAGAACCTTGAACTCTGCAATGCCCCGCGCCTTGATCTCGTCGAACTTCGCTTGGGTGATTTCGTCATTGCACTCCACAAGCACTTCGCCGGTGGAAGGATCGACGATATCGGTGGACGCGTATTTTCCGCAGACTTCTTCGGCCTTGATCGGGATTTCGGTGATCCCGTGCTCGGTCATCTTGCGGATTGCCGCCTTGGTGAACTTCCTGTTCGCTTTGATGATGACTTCGCCCGTCTTGGGGTCAGCGATGTCAGCAGAGGTCTTCTGGGTCGTCAGGAGTTCGGGATCGGCCTTTTTCCACATCCGCTCGCCATCCAGGCCGATATCTTCACTCCTGTAATAGAAGTTGAGAAGCTCCTCCGCACTGTTGCCGAGCGCTTTAAGAAGGACTGTAGCCGGCATCTTGCGGCGGCGGTCGATACGGACATAGAGAATGTCCTTGTGATCGAACTCGAAATCGAGCCACGACCCACGGTAGGGAATTACCCGGGCGGAATAGAGCACCTTGCCGCTGGAATGGGTCTTACCTTTGTCATGGTCATAGAAAACACCAGGGGAGCGGTGAAGCTGGCTCACGATAACCCGCTCGGTCCCGTTTATGATGAACGTCCCGTTCTCGGTCATGAGCGGGATCTCGCCGAAGTAGACCTCCTGCTCCTTGATGTCCCGAATCGAACGGACGCCAGTATCCTTGTTCACGTCCCAGACAACGAGGCGCACCTTCACCTTCATGGGGGCGGCAAAGGTCATCCCGCGCTGGTGGCATTCCTCAACATCGTACTTGGGGGTGCCGAGGCTATAGGAAACGTACTCGAGCGAGGCCGTGTCACTGAAATCCTTGATGGGGAAAACGCTTTTGAATACGGCCTCAAGCCCACTGTTCTTGCGTGCTTCGGGGGGGGTGTCAACCTGCAGGAAACGTTTATAGGAATTTTTCTGAATATCAATAAGGTTGGGGATGTCGATTATTTTCTTGATCTTGGCGAAATTCTGGCGCAGAAGCTGGTTATTCGCAATTGAATAAGCCATGTTTTCTCCTTTGGCGAGACTCAATGAGCCTCCAACCCCCTGGATTTAGTGCCTTCTCCGAAGTTGCCCCGGAGCCAGCGGATACGGATGCAGAACGAAAATAGAAGAGCCAAGGCCGCATGAAGCGGCCTTGGCTGATATGCTGAAGCAGTCGGCTCGAGCCTTACTTGATCTCGACTTCTGCGCCAGACTCTACGAGTTGCTTCTTGGCTTCCTCGGACTCTTCCTTGGAAACGCCGGTCTTGACGGGCTGCGGAGCGCCGTCCACAAGATCCTTGGCTTCCTTGAGGCCAAGCCCGGTGAGGGCACGTACAACCTTGATGACGCCGATCTTGTTGGCGCCGGCGGCCTTGAGAATTACGTCAAACTCCGTCTTCTCCTCAGCAACCTCGGCGGCGGCAGCCGGAGCAGCAGCGGCAACAGCAACCGGAGCAGCAGCGGAGACACCGAACTTCTCCTCGAGCTCCTTCACGAGCTCGGCGAGCTCCAGTACGGACATGTTCTCAATGAAGCTGACCACATCGGCTTTGGTGATTTCTGCCATTTCTGTATTCCTCCGTTAGTAACGTTCGTTGATAGTGTAGAGGATGGCTAGTTGCCTTCCTTTTGGACCTTGATTGCGTTAAGCGCGCGGACAAAGCTTCCCGGAACCGCGGCAAGAACGCCGACAAAGTTGGCGACCGGAGCATTAATTGTCCCGAGCAGTTTGGCGATAAGCACTTCACGGCTCGGAAGGTCAGCCAGGGCCTGGATATCGCTGACCGTGATGGGCTTGCCGGACAGTACACCAGCCTTGAGCTTAAAGGTATTTGCCTGGGTCTTTGCAAACTTCGACAGTACCTTTGCGGCTGCAACCGGATCATCATAGCTGAAAGCAATGGCGGTCGGGCCAGCGTAGTGGGGAGACAGCGATTCCTTGTCGGTCTCCTTGGACGCCAACTCCAGAAGCGTGTTCTTCGCAACCTTGTACTCGATTGCGGCTGCGCGGAGTTCGTTCCTCAGCATAGTTGCCTGCTCAACGTTCATGCCGCGGAAATCGGCAAGAAAGACTGCCTTTGCCCGCTTGAGCTTGTCGTGCAGTTCCGCTACCTGTTGCTGCTTGGTTTGTCTATTCAAGCGCCTTCCTCCTTTCTGTTTGGGTTGAGGGCCGGGGCCCCAGCCAAAGTCAGAAAGTACGGGGTTGGTTACTTTCCTGTGACTACCACAAGTCTCGGCAGGCTGCCTGCGCCATTAAGCCCGGACACAACTGTCCATGCACCTGCTGTCTTTGACTTTGGCTTTATATGCTAGAGCTTAGACAAGCTTCGACTGAACGTCGGCGATGTCAAGATTCAGACCCGGTCCCATGGTGGAGGAGAGGCTGATCTTTTTGATGTACGTCCCCTTTGCAGCAGAAGGCTTTGCCTTGACAAGCGCTTCAACAAGGGCAAGAAGATTCTCTTTGAGCTTGTCCGCATCAAAGGATGCCTTGCCTACAGGAGCGTGTACAATACCGGCTTTCTCGACCCGGAACTCAACCTTACCGGCCTTGGACTCCTTAACGGCCCGACCCACGTCAAATGTGACGGTACCGACCTTCGGGTTCGGCATGAGGCCACGAGGCCCGAGGAGCTTACCAATCTTGCCGACAACGCCCATCATGTCGGGAGCGGCAATGGCGGTGTCGAAATCGAACCACCCTTCCTGTATCTTGGCCACGAGGTCCTCTGCGCCCACATGATCGGCACCGGCGTCACGGGCTTCCTTCTCCTTCTCGCCCTTGGCGAAAACGAGAACCCGGACATCCTTACCGAGGCCATTCGGCAGAACCACTGCTCCACGGACCATCTGGTCGGCATGGCGGGGATCGACGCCAAGTCGCACAGCTACCTCGACGGTTTCGTCGAACTTTGCGTAGGCTACCGACTTAACGCTTTCTATACCTTCAACGAGGGGGTAGGTCCGGCTCCGGTCGATCTTCGCCAGCGCCTCCCTATGCTTTTTGGCTGTATTCGGCATCTCTTAATCCACCCTTTCTCTATTGAACTATTTCAACGCCCATGCTGCGGGCGGTCCCTTCGACCGATCTCATGGCAGCTTCAAGCGACGCGGCGTTCATGTCGGGCATTTTCTTGACTGCAATCTCTTTCACCTGCTCCGCAGTCAGCTTGCCGACCTTGTTCTTGTTCGGAACACTGGAGCCGCTTTCGATGCCGATCGCCTTCTTGATCAGAACGGGCATGGGCGGAACTTTGGTGATAAAGCTGAAAGAACGATCTGCAAAGACCGTAATGACAACAGGAGTAATTGTACCCTCGTCGCCCTGAGTCTTGGCGTTGAACGCCTTGCAGAACTCCATAATATTGACACCATGCTGACCTAGAGCAGGGCCGATCGGAGGAGAAGGGTTTGCCTTGCCCGCCGGTATCTGCAGCTTGATGTAACCCGTAATTTTTTTTGCCATTGCGTGCTCCTTGTTCTTCTCGTAGGAGAAGGAAATACCGTATATCAGTCAGCGGGATTATCCCTACTGCTTTTCAACCTGCATGAACTCCAGCTCAACGGGCGTTGCTCGACCGAAAATACTGACCATAACCCGAAGTTTTCCCTTATCAGGCTTCACATCTTCAACCACTCCGGTAAAGTTAAGGAACGGCCCATCCACCACCCGAACCGTTTCCCCCACCTCGAACTGAACCTTGGGCCGGGGCTTTTCGGCACCTTCTTCCATTCTGCGGGTGATTTTGGCAACTTCTTCGTCGGGAATCGCAAAGGGATTGTTTCCCCCGACAAAACCGGTAACCTTGGAGGTTTCCTTTACGACATGCCACGTCTCGTCGTTCAATTCCATATTGACAAGAATGTAGCCAGGAAAAAACTTTCGCGACGAAGTCTTTTTCTCGCCTTTCTTTAGCTCGACAACAGTCTCGGAAGGGATCAGTATCTCTCCAAACTGGTCTTCGAGCCCCAGATTCCTGATGCGCTCCAGAAGGGAGAGACGCACTTTATTTTCAAATCCGGAGTACGTATGGACCCCGTACCACTTGTTTGCCATAGTTGTTTGCGTCCTTTAGCCAAGGATGAGGCGCATCAGCTTTGCCAGAATAACGTCACAGGCCCCGAGATAGATGGAGATAATGACTACAATTGCCACCACGACCCACGTTGTGGAGATGGTTTCTTTGCGGGTGGGCCAAGTCACCTTACCCAATTCGGCTTTGACTTCTGTGATAAAATCTTTGGCTTTTGCGATCACGTGAGGACCCCAGGATGGATAGAAATGGCAGGCCAGGAGGGATTCGAACCCCCAACATCCGGTTTTGGAGACCGGCGCTCTAGCCGTTAGAGCTACTGGCCTGCGTCTGCTGGCACCGCTCATTGCCTAGCGGTACCAAACCTGTGACCGTGGCTACTTGGTTTCCTTGTGGACAGTATGAGTGCGGCAGAAGCGGCAGTATTTACTGAACTCAAGCTTCTGCGGGGTATTCTTTTTGTTCTTGGTCGTCGTATAGTTCCTCTGCTTGCACTCGACGCAGGCAAGAGTGATAATATCTCTCATTGTCTTAACCCTTCATAGTAAAGAATGTGGGCAGGCCTTCGGCCTGCCCACGAAGTCTCTGGCAAACTATTATTCGATAATGGAGCTGACAACACCGGCGCCGACCGTACGGCCGCCTTCGCGGATGGCGAACCGCAGCCCCTCGTCCATGGCGATCGGGGTGATCAGATTTATCGTCACTGCCACGTTGTCGCCTGGCATGACCATCTC
>NZ_JAUQXO010000069.1:0-63355 GCF_030834625.1 Geobacter sp. | reverse complement strand
GAGCCTCTTGCAAAAGGCTTGAAAGTTGGCGGCCAGAGGCCGCGTGCGGTGAAATTTTCACCAGTGTGCAGCATTAAGCAGAGCCTCTGATCGTTTTCATCGGCATTTATCCGGAATCCGGGCGCACCCCCCCCACGGATTCCAGTTTTTTGGTCTTTGACAATCAGCAACCAGCTACTTTGAGCAACTGATCGGCACTCAAGGCGAGGACACCGAACATCAGGTGCAGCATCACCTTGTCTGCTCCACGGACCATGACGCTACGGCCGCCGAATTCTTCTTTGAGCCGACTGTTGCATCGCTCGGCAGCGGTCCGTTCGTTATAACGAACAGCTTCATGCGGCGCCATGGGGACAACCTCTTTGCCCCGAGGGTTCTTGTCAATGATCGGCACATGCCCCAATTCTCTGCTCTGGTCCCAGATCTGTGCCGCATCGTAAGCCGCATCCATGAGATCGTAGCAGTAGGTCACCTTGCCGCTGGTCAGTTTCATCAGCGGGATGGCCGCCTGACTGTCATGCACAGACGCTGATGTCAACAAAGCGCTGATTGGAACGCCGAAGTCGTTCACGTCCAGGTGCAGTTTGAATCCGTTCCAGGTTTCCGTGTACCCCTTGGCGTTTTTCTTGATTCCACGGTCACAGACTACCGGAAGCCCGGCAATGGCTTCTTCTGCCGTTTGCCCGCGCTGCACGTCTAGGCGCTTCGGTTCTGCAGGCTCCCTGATCTCATCTTTTGCTGGCCGCCCTTTCTTTCTGGCAACCTTGACCGCTTTGATCTTCTTTGCCGGTTTCTCCCGACCGACAATGGCGGTGGCGTCCCGACTGATGTGGCCGATCAGTTCAGTGCCAAGATTCTCCTCCACCAGGAAATCATGAACAATACCACCCAAGCCCACTTCGGCATATTCGGCAAAGGCCCGGGAAAAGGTGGACTCGGAGACAACGTCGCCCCTTTTGGTAAAACCACATATCACCCGCAGGTTCGGGGTGCTGAGCAATGCATTTCTCAAGGAACTGGTGTGCTGATAGTTCAAGACCGCCTTGGCAACAAAGGCCCTGGCAATCGCTTCACGCTCTTTGATCGGTCGTCCCAACCACTGCCTGTTGGCAGTGACAGGGACGAACTTCTCAATCTGGATCAGCTCAAGGATCTTGACCAGATGCTTCTCCCGCTCGGTAAGCGGAGTTGAGAGGCATTCGTCTAGATAGGGGAACAGACTATGCTGTACTGTTCCCATCAACCATGATATTTTTTCCTTGAGCTTCATGGGTACTCCTTCTGTTATTGTTTGTCTCGCAAACCAATAATATCAGATGGTTACCCTTGAAGCTCGACTTTTATGCAACAAAATCAACTATATTCAGCTTGTCGCATGCACTTTTGCAAGAGGCTCTTTGGGTTCGATAAAGCACATTTCTATAGCACATTTTCGGCCGTTCAGGCCAGAAAAAGCAGGAGAATCAATGGATAAGCAGATTTACGTGGTCGGGCACCGCAACCCCGACACCGACTCCGTCGCCTCGGCCCTGGCCTACGCTGCCCTCAAGAACCAGCAGGGTCAGACCAACGTCACCGCCGCCATGGCCGGCGAGCCGAACCCCCAGACCCGCTACATCCTGGACCGGCTCGGGATCGAGCCGCCGGTCTACCTGGCCGACGTCCATCCCAAGGTCTGCCACGTCCTCAACCGCCAGCCGGTGACGGCCGCCGCCAACACCCCCCTGCGGGACGCCCTGGGGGTGTTCCACAAGCACGGCATCCGGGTCCTGCCGGTGGTGGACGAGGCCGGCGCCCCCCTGGGGCTCGTGTCGCTCCTCAAGCTCTCGGAGAAGTACCTGCTGGCCGGCACCGACCGCAAGCGGGGCGTTGACGCCTCGCTCCGCACCCTGGCCGCCTGTCTTGACGGTACCTTCCTCACCGGAGCCCCCACCGACGAGGTGGAGCATCTGCATCTCTTCATCGGCGCCATGCTGGAGGAGTCGTTCTCGAGCCGCATCGAGGGGTATGACCCCGCATCGCTCCTGATCATGACCGGCGACCGCCGCAGCATCCAGCAGGCGGCCATGGAGCGGGGAGTGCGGCTCCTGGTGGTGACCGGCGGCTTTCCCCTGGCCGATGACCTGCGGGAACGGGCACGGGAAAAGGGGGTGACGGTCATCTCCACCCCCCACGATACCGCCACCGCCGCCGGCCTTGCCCGACTCTCAACACCTCTCTCCCACTTTGTGGAGGCACGGTTCGAGAAGATCGGAGTGGCCGAGCCCCTGGAGCACCTGCGCCTCAAGCTCCTCCACTCGGGGGAGCCCGCGGTGATCGCCGTGGAGGAGGACGGCACCATCGCCGGGGTCGCCACCAAGTCGTCGCTCCTGGCGGAGATTCCCTACGCCCTCATCCTCGTGGACCACAACGAGCTGGCCCAGTCGGTGCCCGGGGCCGAGGCGGTGGAGATTCTTGAGGTCATCGACCACCACAAGCTGGGGAACCCCCCCACGAACCAGCCCATCACCTTCATGGCGGCGCCGGTGGGGAGCACCTGCACCGTGGTGGCCTCCCTCTACCGGGAGCGGGGGATCGAGCCCGAGCAGAAGATGGCGGCGCTCCTGCTGGCCGGGGTCCTCTCCGACACCGTCATCCTCAAATCCCCCACCACCACCCGCCGGGACTGGGAGATGGTTCAGTGGCTCGAAGAGCTGGCCGGTCTCGACCCTGTGGCCTTCGGCAAGGATATCTTCTCCGCCTGCGGCGGCTTCTCGGCCCACGGCACCCCGGAGAAGGCGGTCCGGGCCGACTTCAAGCACTTCACCGCCGGCGACACCCTCTTCGGTGTGGGACAGGTGGAGGTGGTGGGGTTTGACGAGTTCTTCGACCTGAAGGAAACCCTCCGGGAGACCCTGAAGAAGGTGAAGGAGGCGGACCGGCTCCATCTGGCCGGCCTCATGGTGACCGATATCTACAGCGAAACGACCCTCTTTCTGGCCGAAGGGAAGAACGAGCTGGCCCACGTCATGGGCTACCCCCAGGTGGAGCCCCACCTCTACGAGCTGAAGGGGGTCATGTCCCGCAAGAAGCAGATGGTGCCGCACCTGCTGAAGGTGCTGGGGAAGATCTAGGCCATGAATTTTATTGAACGTCTGAACAATGAAGTCCTCGTGGGGGACGGTGCCATCGGCACCATGCTCTACGCCAAGGGGGTCTCCCTCGACGCCAACGTGGAGCACCTGAACCTGGTGCGGCCCGAGCTGGTCCTGGAGCTTCACCGGGAGTACCTGGCCGCCGGTGCCCGGGTTATCGAGACCAACACCTTCGGCGCCAACTGGACCAAGCTCTCGGCCATCGGCCTGGAGAAGCGGGAGCGGGAAATCAACCTGCGGGGTGCCCGGCTGGCCCGGGAGGCTGCCGAGGGGAGCGACGCCTTCGTGGCCGGCTCCCTGGGGCCCCTGGTCAGGGTGAAGGGGGACGAGCGGGAGCTTTCCCCGGCCGAGACGACGGAGATCTTCCGTCGGCAGGCCCTGGCCCTGGCCGAGGGAGGGGTCGATCTCCTCATTCTGGAAACCTTCACCGATCTGGGGCAGATCCTCTGCGCCCTGGCAGCGGCCAGGGAGACGGGGCTCCCGATCGTGGCGAACATGGCGTTCCTGGAGAACGGCCGCCTTGCCGGCGGGGCCGACGTGGAACGGGCGGTGCTGGAGCTGGCCGCCGCAGGGGCGGACGTGGTTGGGGCCAACTGCGGTGCCGGCCCCCTGGAGGTGCTCGGCACCATCCGGCGCATGGCCGGCGCCACGGGGCTCCCCATCGCGGCGTACCCCAACAGCGGCTTCCCCGAGTACGTGAACGGGCGCCACGTCTACCGGACCACCCCCGACTACTTTGCCGCGCGGGCCGCCGAGATGGTGGCGGCTGGCGCGGCGCTGGTGGGGGGGTGCTGCGGCACCACGCCGGAGCACATCCGGCGCCTCGCGGAAAGGCTGGCAGGGCTGCGCCCCGGGGCCCGGAGCGAGGCGGCGCCGGCGGTGCCGGTCGAGGAACGGCGCGAGGAAGTCGCCGAAGCCGGAGGCTTCCTGGCCCGCTGGGGCAAGGAGCCGATAGTCACCGTGGAACTGGACCCCCCCAAGGGTTTGGACTGCGGAAAGATCGTGGAGGGGAGCCGGGCACTGAAGGGTGCCGGCGCCGATGCCATCAATATCGCCGAAAACCCCCTGGCCCGCATCCGGATGGGTAACATCGCCCTGGGGCATCTCATTCAGCGGGAGGTGGGGATCGAGGTCATCGTCCACGTCACTTGCCGGGACCGCAACCTCCTGGGGCTCCAGTCGGACCTCATGGGGGCGAGCCTCCTGGGC
The DNA here is from genome assembly GCF_030834625.1 of Geobacter sp. Taxonomy (NCBI): domain Bacteria; kingdom Pseudomonadati; phylum Thermodesulfobacteriota; class Desulfuromonadia; order Geobacterales; family Geobacteraceae; genus Geobacter; species Geobacter sp. The sequence continues at coordinate 59,012 of NZ_JAUQXO010000069.1, read as the reverse complement.
ATCCGGAGCATCCTCGCCGTCACCGGCGACCCGGCCCGGATCGGGGAGCAGGCTGGGGCCACGTCGGTCTACGACCTGAACTCCTTCACCCTCATCAAGCTCCTGGCCGACCTTAACGCCGGGGTGAACGCCCTGGGGAACCCCCTTGGCCGGGGGGCGGGGTTCACCATCGGCTGCGCCTTCAACCCCAACAGCCAGCGGATGGAGGTGCAGGCGGAGCGCCTCGCCAGGAAGGTGGCCAACGGGGCCCGCTTCGTCCAGACCCAGCCCCTCTACGACCTGGCGCGCCTCGACGAGATGCTGGAGCGGACGGCCCACCTGGGGGTCCCGGTGCTGCCGGGAATCCTCCCCCTGGTGAGCGAGCGCAACTGCGAATTCCTCCACAACGAGGTGCCGGGGATCGTGATCCCCGAGGATATCCGGGCACGGATGCGGGGGAAGGAGAAGGAGGAGGGGGTCCGGGAGGGGCTCGCCATCGCCCGGGAGTTCATCGATGCAGCCCGGGACAGGGTCGGCGGCTTCTATCTCATCCCCCCCTTCGGCCGTTACGAAATCGCCGTTGAACTGGTTCGTCACATCAAGGGGAGTTGACCGGTTTTGGGCCATCACAACAGGAGGTTACCCATGCGTATCCAGCGAGCTGCATTGCTTCTTCTCCTGCTTCTTTTTCTTGCCGGCTGTCGCAACCCCTATCTGGTGGCGCAGCGGTTTGATGACAGCTACCGGGAGTACAACAGGCTGGTGCGCTGGCAGGAGCACGAAAATGCCTGCATGAGCTTTGCGGACCCCCGTATTGCCGATGAATGCTTCGCCCGGGCCAAGGCGGCGAAGGGGGCTTCCATGGCCGACTACCGGGTGAAGAGCATGGAAATGGACCCGGAGAAGGGAACGGCGACGGTGCGGGTGGAAATCGACTACTACGTCCTCCCCTCCACCCGGCTCAAGACCCTGGAGGACGTCCAGCAGTGGCGCTACGAGCAGGTCGACGGGAAGGAGCGCTGGCGCATCGCAACGCCCATTCCCGAGTTCAAGTGAGCTTCCCGGGACGATGGGGCCATCCCGGTGTTTCAATGTGGGCAATAATGTGGTAAACAGAAAGAACTACCAGACGTAACGCCAGAGACCAAAGGAGCGAACCGTATGTCAGACAGCAGAAATACTGAAACCGCGGCTATCTTTGCCTTTTTAGCCGGCGCGGCCCTTGCGGCCGGCGCCGCCCTCCTCCTCACCCCCAAACCCGGCCGCGAGGTTCGGGAGAAGCTCGGTGAGGTTACCGAGGATGCGGTCGATAAAATCCGCTCGGCAGTTCGCGAGGCAAAGTACAAGGTCGCCCCCAAGGGGAAGGACGAGACCGGCGAGATAGAAGGCGGCAGTTGCTGGATCTGATATCTGGACCTAAGTAGGGCAGAAGGACAACGCCCCGCTCCTCACGGGAGGCGGGGCGTTGTCCTTTTTGGTTCGGAAGGAAATTTTCAGGCGGATACGTAATCTGCCGCCACGGTCTGCATCGACACCGATTTCATGTGGGGGACCACCTCGCCGGCGTGGTAGGGGTGCACCTGGTAGGCCTGGAGGTCCTCCAGGGAGTCGAACTTGGTCACCAGGGCCAGGTCGGCGGAACGCTCGGACCTGATCACGTCAACCCCCACCTCCAGGTGGCGCAGTTGCGGGATTTTCCCTCTCATGCTTTCCAGCTTTTCCCTGGTTGCGGCCACATTCGCCGGGCTCGAGTCGTGAAGCTTGAATAAGACAATGTGGGTTATCATCGGTTCATTCCTCCCTTGAGTAGTTCTTCCTGACGCAGTCCCGTCGCGCAGATCATTGCCAGACAATTGAAACACAGTTCCTTCCGGATGAGCCGGATCGCTGAACGCCCTGTATCGGACTGACAGCGTGGCAACCATACCACAAGCCTCGTCCCATTTCCACCGGCAGCCATGTGGATCAGATATTTCGTGATAAAGTTGTAGCGTGAAATATGGGAACGAGGAGGTAGCTGCCATGGTGAAATTTTACGATCCGAAGGACGGGGCCGACCAAGCTCGCGTCGAAGCCATTCTCAAGGGAGGGGGGATCGAGTATTTTCTGCTTCCCGAGCCCCAGAAGGGGATCGGCCCGTGTCAGATTCACGTGGCCGAGGAGGATCTTCCCGCTGCGGAGGAACTGCTGCGGCAGGCATGAAAAACCGGCCCGCCGTTACTGACGGGCCGGTAGTGTTGTTTCGGCGAAAGCAGGCTATTACTGCTGCTGCGGAACGATGGTGATCTCAACCCGGCGGTTCAAGCTGCGGCCGGCTTCAGTGGTGTTGTCGGCAACGGGCTTGCTCTCGCCGAAGCCGACGGCCGTCATGCGCGTCGGGGCGACGCCGCGGGCGGCCAGGGCGTTCTTGACCGCAGTGGCGCGCCGCTCGGATAGCTCCTGGTTGTATGCATCGCTGCCGCTGCTGTCGGTGTGGCCGGCGATGGTGATGTTCGTTGCGGGGTACTGGGTGAGGACCTGGGCCACCCGGGTGATCTCGTCATTGGCTCCCGGCTGGAGCACAGCCGAGTTGAGCGGGAAGAGAATGTCAGATTTGAAGGTAACGGCGAGAGTGTCCTGGTTCCGCTGAACGGTGGCTCCCTCCACATTTGAGACGGCCTGCCGCATGGAGGCTTCCTGCTTGTCCATGTAGTTGCCGATGGCCCCGCCGGCAAGCCCGCCGGCCAGGGCGCCCGCCGCCGCGCCGATGAGGGTCGACTCCGTATCGCGCCCGATGGCTTGGCCGAGCCCCGCACCGACCGCCGCGCCGGCACCGGTACCGATGGCGGCCCCCTTCTGGGTCTTGGTCATGGGCTGGGAGCAGCCGGTGATCGTTGCCATGGCGATGGTGAGTGCGCAGAGTGCAGTTCGTTTCATGATTCCTCCTTGGTGGATGGGGGTAGTGGTGCTCATTGATGCGGCAGTATACCACACGGGGACGGAGAGACAACCATAAGGACGAATCTGCTCCGGGATGGTCGTGCGTGGACGGCTTTGCAGAGTGGTTAACGGGGTAGGAGTAGGGCGCGCCCCTTCCCGGCAGGAAAAGAGGGGGCGCTGCGCCCTGATGCTCGCTATGCCGGGCTCTTGAGGGGAGCGGGGACGGCCTCTTCGGGCTTATGGTCCTCTTTCTCTCCGATGATGGAGGCAAAGCGGATGATCCCCGGGACAAGCTTGAGCGTGACAATGAGCGAGGCGAATCCGAGGAATCCGCCGGCAAGAAGGCCGTATCCCCCGGCTTCGGGTGCGGCCGCCTCCAGGGCGTAGGCTGCCACACTCAGGATGACGAGAAGGACGATGAGCAGGATGGCAAAACCAAATCCAAGATTTTTCATGACTGCCTCCTTTCGCTGCCGGGGACTGCATTATTAGTCAGGACCAATCATATCACCGTACATCATGTTTACAATATGCCTATTTTTTTCATGCGCCATTTATTTTTAGTTGGCTAAATGCCGCTTAATTGGGCAGATGTGTGCGCGGTCTGTTCAGAAGAGACGACCGCAGGGGAAATGATTGTGGAAGGGATGCTCTAAAAGTTAACTTGAATCGCATGGTTGCGACGGTGTCCCGATCAGGAATGGAACCTGCTAGGCAGGGGATATTCCGTAACGGTTTACATGTGGCGATGTCACGGTGTATGAAGGTGGGGGCAGCATGGTTCCCCGTTAAAAGGATGAGATATGAAATCCATAACTTCCCTGTGTGCCATGACGGTTCTTGGCGTGCTTCTCTTTGCCCTCCCTGCCCTGGCCGGTGAGCTTATGCTTGCGGTAGCCGCCAGCCTCAGGGAGGTCATGAACGACCTGACGGCGGAGTACGGGCGGAAAAAACCCGGTGTCACCTTCCGGATCAATTACGGTGGCTCGGGAGTCCTGGCCAGGCAGATCGAGCAGGGTGCCCCGGCCGATCTTTTCATCGCCGCCAACCGGGAGTGGGCCGGCTACCTGAAAGAGCGGGCTCTTCTGGATGCCGCAACCCTCGGCACCTTTGCCTGCAACTCCCTGGTCTTTGCCGGTACGACGAAGCAGCAGGTGGCGGGGATCAGGGATCTGGCGCGGCTCAAGAAGATTGCCATCGGAAGCCCCCGGAGCGTCCCGGCGGGGGAGTATGCCATGGAGGTTTTCCGGAAGGCGGGCGTCGAGAAGGAGCTTACCGGCCGGCTCGTCATGGCCAGGGACGTGCGGGAGGCGATGAAGTACGCCGAACTGGGCGAGGTGGACGGCGCCTTTGTCTACCGGACCGATGCGCTCCTTCTGGGGAAGCAGGCGCGCATCCTTTTCACCGTTCCCGAGGGACTCCACGACCGGGTGACCTACCCCATGGCCCTCACCGTGGCGGGGGCGAAGAAGAAGGATGCCCGGGAGTTTCTTCGTTTTCTCCAGTCGGCTGAGGCGAAAGGCGTCCTTGCACGATATGGCTTTGAGGTGAAATAATCCGCACATGCTCTCCTTCTCCCCCCTCGACATAGACGCCATCCTGCTCTCGGCCAAGGTCGCCGTGGCGGCTACCCTCGTCGCGCTTCCCTTCGGCGTCGCCGTCGCTTACGTGATGAGCTACCGCTCCTTCCGGGGGAAGACGGTCGTGGAGGTGCTCCTCAACTTGCCACTCACGCTTCCGCCGGTGGTGATTGGCTACCTGCTCCTTCTTCTGCTCGGGAAGAAGGGGTGGATCGGCGGAATGCTCGACGCGGCGGGGATCAGGATCGTCTTCACCTGGTACGCGGCGGTCATCGCCTCGGCCGTGGTGGGGTTTCCGCTCCTGGTCCGCTCCATCAGGATCGCCATGGAGTCCATCGACGAACGACTCATTCAGGCATCGCGCACCCTGGGGGCACGATGGAGCGATACCCTTGCCACCGTCATCCTGCCGCTTTCACTGCGGGGGATCGTGGCCGGCTCGTCTCTCATGTTCGGCCGCAGCCTCGGGGAGTTCGGCGCCACCATCATCATCGCCGGGAACATCCCCGGCGTCACCCAGACCATCCCCCTTGCCGTCTACGATTACGTCAGCTCCCCCGGCGGCGAGGAGGCGGCGCTTACCCTCTGCCTCGTCTCCGCGGGGCTCTCGCTTCTGGTCCTCTTTTTTCACGAATACCTGGCGCGCCGCATGACGAGGAGGGACTAAGATGGAGCTGCGGGTGAGGGGGACCAAGTCCTTCGGGGAGTTCCGCCTGGAGGCCGACTTCACCGTCGAGGGGAAACGGATCGGCATCTTCGGTGAGTCGGGGAGCGGCAAGTCGACGCTGGTGAACATGCTGGCGGGGCTCGAACGCCCCGATGCCGGCGAGATTCTGCTGGACGGCGAGCCCCTGTTTTCCGCCGACCGCCGGATCAACGCGCCGCCGGAGCGGCGGCGGGTGGCCCTGGTCTTCCAGCATCCCCACCTCTTCCCCCACCTTTCGGTCCGGGGGAACCTCCTCTACGGCTGGAAGCGGTGCGCCGTGGCGAACCGGCAGGTGGGGCTCGACGACATCGTTGACGTGTTGAAGATCGGCCACCTCCTGGACCGGGGGGTGACCAACCTCTCCGGCGGTGAGAAGCAGCGGGTGGCCCTTGGCCGCGCGCTCCTCTCCAACCCCCAGCTCCTCCTCATGGACGAGCCCCTCTCGGCTCTGGACGACACCCTCCGCTTCCAGATCATCCCGTACCTGCGGGGTGCCTGCGAGGCCCTCGCCATTCCGTACCTCTTCATCTCCCACTCACTGGTGGAGATGCGGCTCATGGCCGACCGGGTCATCGTTTTCAGCCAGGGATGCCAGGTGGCGGACACCACGCCGGACGCCCTGGCCCGCAGCCGCATGGAGGTCAATCCCGTGGGGTACATCAATCTCCTGCGGCTCGCCGATCCCCGCGACCATGACGGCCTCACCTCCTACGCCTGGGGGGGGAACCGGCTGTTCCTCACCGCCCCGCCGGGGGAGGGAGAACTCCTCTTCGAGCTTTCGTCAAAGGATATGATCCTCTTCAAGAAGCACCCCGAGGCGATCAGCGCCCGGAATCTCTTTCATTGCACGGTAACCGGCACCTTCGAGGCGGGACGAAAAGCGGGGGTGGAGCTGGAGTGCGGCACCGGGCGGCTGGTGGCCGAGGTGGCCGCCGAGGCGGCCCGGGAGTTGGAGTTGACGGTGGGGAGCGAGGTGTTCGCCGCGGTGAAGGCATCGGCTTTCCGGCGGCTGGGGTAGGGGCGGCGTCGGTTACTATTCCTTCGCAGCGCCGCAGGAGCAGGAACAGGAGCATGCCATGCCGTCTGCCTTGCCGAAGGCCTCACGCCCCTCCCGGAAGGAGAGCCATGCAATGGCCAGGGAGCCGAGGGAATCCAGGTAGCCGATGCCGGTCAGCTCGTAGCCTGCGCTTGATGCCAGGAGCGCCACCGACAGAAGGAGGCAGGCCCGGCTGCAGGCGGCGTCGGCCAGAATGGCCGGGGAGTTCAGGGCCTTCCCCACCCGCGTCTTGTGGTGGAGGAGAAGCCACATGAATGAGATGGATACCAGAGACACCACGATCCCCCAGACGGTGGTTTCCGGGCGGTGGCCGCTGTAGATGCTGAGCCCCGCCGTCACCACGAGCCCCGCCGCCAGAAGGTAAAACGCCCCCCCCGTGATCCGCAGCGCCCGCCGCTCGAAGGAGTCCCGCCGCTCCTCTTCTCCCCGCTGGAGCCGCCGCACCATGTGCCAGATCCCCACCCCCGAGATAACCTCCACGAAGGAGTCGAGCCCGAAGCCGAAGAGTGAGAGGGTCTCGTCCGCCGCGCCAAAGCCCACCGACACCACCCCCTCCACGATGTTGTAGATGATGGTGATGAGGGCCAGGAGGGCGGCTTTCCGATACAGTTCCTGGAGTCGAAGGAATTTGTCGCAGAGCATGCTTAATAGGTCTCCTTGAGTTTATTGTTAAAACGCCCGCCAGATGAACCATCCCCCGGCCAGGGCGATGATGAGGCCGCTCAGCCGCTTTCCCCAGAGGGAAACGCTGGCCATTCCTCGCGAGGCGGCGAAGGCCTCCACAAAACCGGTGAATGTGCCGGCCGCGAGCATGAGGAGGCAGTGACCCAGGGCGTAGGTGAAGAGGAGGAGCGTTCCGTACAGGATGGTCCCTTTCAGGGCAGCGAAGGAAAGGATGACGACGAGGACCGGCGTGGCGCAGGGTGATGAGGCGACCCCGAAGAAGAGTCCCAGGAGGAGAGCCCCCGCGAGCCCGCCCCGCTTCGGCCTGAATTGCGGCAGCGCCGGCAGCTGCAGCTCATAGAGCCCCAGCATCTGCAGCCCCATGGCCAGCGCCACGACGCCGACGGCCACGTACCACCACCCACCCACGGTGCCGAACATGGTGCCCAACAGGGCCGCCGCCGCGCCGAAGATGGTGAAGGTGAGCGACAGCCCGATGATGAAGGCAAGGGAGTAGAGAAACGCCTTCTTCCGGTTCCCCTCCGCATACCCCCCCACGAACCCGACCACGAGCGGGATGGTGGCCAGGACGCAGGGGGAGGCCGACGAGAGTATCCCTCCCAGAAAGACTGCGCCGAATGCCAGAAGCGGTTCTGCCGCGATAACCTGCTCGATGTTGTCGAGAAGGCTCATCGCACCCCCAGGGCGCTCAGTTCCTTGACGATATCGGCCTTGTCCATGAAGCCCATGTGCCGCTTCACTTCCTTTCCCCGGGCATCGAAGAAGATCTGGGTCGGGATCAGCTGCACCCGGAACCGCTTCGCGGCAGTCTTGTTTTCATGGACGTCGATGAACAGAATGCCGGCTTTGCCGCGGTATTGCGTTACCAGTGATTCGAGGATTGGCGCCATCTTCTTGCAGGGGATGCAGGACCTGGCCCCCAGGTCGATCACCGCGGGTTTGCCGGCTGCAAGGGTCTGGTTGATGGCGGCATCACTGGCAGAAGGGAGTTCCGCCCGGGAGACGGTTGCGGTGAGCACAAGGAATAGCGCGGCAAGAAAGCGCATCACAGCATTCCCCTGATCTCTTCCGGCGAGGCCACTTTGCCGGAGAACTTGACCACCCCGTCAACCACCAGCGCCGGTGTCGACAGTACCCCGTACTTCATGATCTTCGGGATTTCCTCGACCTTGACGACTTCCGCCTCCTTGCCGCTCATCTCGACGGCCTTGATCGTGTTTTCGTAGAGGGTCTTGCATTTGGCGCATCCGGCGCCGAGCACTTCGATCTTCATTGTCGTCTCTCCTTTCCTGTTGGCTACAGAATCGCGTTGAACAGATATCCCACAATGACGATGGCCGTTGCAACCGTGCCGAAAAAGACCGCCAGGAGCCGATTCTTGAGGACGTTCTTCAGGATGATGGCCTCCGGCAGCGACAGGGCCGTCACCGCCATCATGAAGGCGAGCACGGTCCCCATGGCCATTCCCTTGGCGGTCAGGGCCTGGACGATGGGGATCACCCCGGCGGCGTTGCTGTAGAGGGGCACCCCCAGGGCCACGGCCACCGGCACCGCAAAGGGGTTGTCGCGGCCTGCCCACCGGGCCAGGAAGTCCTGGGGGACGCAGCCGTGGATGAAGCCGCCGATGCCGATGCCGATCACCACGTAGGGCCAGATCTTCTTCAGGAGCCCGATGGTGTACTCCCGGGCGTAGCCGAACCGCTCCGGCCAGCTCTGCTTGGCTATCTCTGCATTCCCCACCTGCATCTCCCAGACATAGTCCTGTACGTACTTCTCCATCTTCAGCCGGCCGATGACTATGCCGGCCACGATGGCCACCAGGAGCCCCGTACCGATGTAAATGAGGGCGATCTTCCACCCAAACATCCCCCAGAGCATGATGAGGGCCACCTCGTTCACCATGGGGGAGGAGATGAGGAACGAGAAGGTGACACCCAAGGGAACCCCCGACTCCACGAACCCGATGAAGAGGGGGACCGCCGAGCAGGAACAGAAGGGGGTGACGATCCCCAGGAGCGCTGCCATGACGTTCCCCACGTACTCCCGTTCGTGGGAGAGGATGCGCTTGGTCCGCTCCGGCGGAAACCAGGAGCGGATGATGGCCACGGCGTAGATGATGACCGCCAGGAGGAAGAATATCTTGAGGGTGTCGTAGACGAAGAAATTGAGGGCCTCCCCCAGGTGGGTCCCGGGGGCGAGGCCGAAGAGGTCGAACACCAGGTAGTCGGCGAGCGGCTTGAACACGAAACGCTCTCCTCTCAGGCAACGGTCCGGAACCAGCGCCGCTGGAACCAGAACGCCACGTTCACCAGCGCGATCATCACCGGCACCTCCACCAACGGGCCGATGACCGCGGCGAAGGCCGCCCCCGAGTTGAGGCCAAAGACCGCCACCGCCACGGCGATGGCCAACTCGAAGTTGTTGCTGGCCGCCGTGAAGGCCAGGGTGGTGGTCTTCGAGTAGTCGGCCCCGAGCCGTTTCCCCATCCAGAAGGAGATCAGGAACATCACCACAAAGTAGATGAGGAGCGGAATGGCGATCCGCACCACGTCAAAGGGGAGCTGGACGATGAGATTACCCTTGAGGCTGAACATGACCACTATGGTGAAGAGGAGCGCGATGAGGGTGAGGGGGCCGATCCGCGCCACCACCTCCCGGTGGTAACGTTCCACTCCCATGGTTTTCACGCCGATGAGCCGCGTCAGGGCTCCAGCGATGCACGGAATCCCCAGATAGATGAAGACGCTCTCGGCGATCTGGCCGATGCTCACCTCAACGAGGCTGCCGGAAAGGCCGAAGAGTGGCGGCAGCACCGTGATAAAGAACCAGGCGTAGACGCTGTAGAAGAGCACCTGGAAGATGCTGTTGAAGGCCACGAGGCCGGCGGCGTACTCGGTGTTCCCCTTGGCCAGCTCGTTCCAGACGATGACCATGGCGATGCAGCGGGCAAGGCCGATCATGATGAGCCCAACCATGTACTCGGGCTTGTCGGGAAGGAAGGCGATGGCCAGGACGAACATGAGCACCGGTCCGATGAGCCAGTTCTGGGCCAGGGACAGCCCCAGGATCTTTTTGTTGCGGAAGACCTCGGGCATCTCCTCGTACTTCACCTTGGCGAAGGGGGGGTACATCATGAGGATGAGGCCGGCGGCGATGGGGATGTTGGTGGTCCCCACCTGGAAGCGGTTGATGAACTGCTCCACGCCGGGGACGAAGTAGCCGAGGCCGACGCCAAGGGCCATGGCGGCGAAGATCCAGAGGGTCAGCCAGCGGTCGAGGAAGGAGAGGTTGCGGGATACGTGTTCACTCATGGCCGACTCCTGTCAGGTGGGCAGTCAGTATTTTCCGCATTTCGTCCCGCACCCGGCGGAACTCGGCCATGATCTCCTCCTCGGTGCCCGTGGCCCGGGAAGGGTCGTCGAACCCCAGGTGCTCGCGCCGGACCCCGCCGACGAAGAGGGGACACTTTTCGTCGGCGTCGCCGCAGAGGGTGACGATCCGGTCAAAGGTCTGGCCCTCGAACTTGGCGAGGTTCTTGGAGCGGTGGCCGGAAATGTCGATCCCCAGCTCGGCCATGGCCCTTATCGCCCGCGGGTTGACGACGGTTGCCTCCGTGCCGGCGGAGCTGGCCTCCCACCGGTCGCCGAGGAAGTGGTTCACGAGCCCCTCGGCCATCTGGGAGCGGTTGGCGTTGTGGGTGCAGAGGAAGAGGACGCGCTGTTTCATGGTATCTCCTGCGTGGTGTATATGCGGATAGGCGGATGAATCTGTGCAAAAAAAAATCAGGCGCAGCGATTCCCCTGGCCGAAGCCGTTGAGCCGCTGGCGGTCGGCGCTGGCGACCGGTTCCGTGGCAAGGTGTTGTGCCAGGATAGCCTGAAGTTCCCGGCGCAGGGGAGAGTCCGTTGCGACCAGGGAGTAATAGACCCAGACCCCTTCCCGGCGGTCGTCCACCCAGCCGGCGTTCTTGAGCTGGGCCAGGTGCCGCGACACCGTAGACTGGGGGAGTTCCAGGGCCGCCATGAGATCGCAGACGCAGAGCTTCTCCTCCGCCAGGAGGAGCGCCAGGATACGGAGGCGGGTTTCGTCGGCAAGGGATTTGAAAAGGCGCGTCGCTTGTTTCATGGGGAAAACATATCCGGATAAGCGGATGCAGTCAAGGGACAATGTTGGGGCCGTTCCGGCACATGTATTGCTGATAAGCCGAATGCACCGAGATTACAGAAAAAATTCTCAAGTTGAACCGAATCTGTCCGATACCATCAATAGTCGGCAGTGACACGGCCGTTACCGGCCGGATTCGACAATACACCCGAGGGAGGATGGAAATTATGGGGAAGAACACTTACGGAAAAATGTGTCTGAAGATCGCGGCGGTTTTCGGTGCTGTTGCGCTGCTCGGAGCGGCGCCCTGCATGGCTGAAACCGTGAAGCTCCACGGCTCCACCACGGTCCAGAAGCGGATCATGGAGCCGGGCAAAGATGCCCTCAAGAAGGCCACCGGCATTGACCTGGAGCTGGTGGGCAACGGCACCGGCAACGGCCTGGAGGACCTGGTGAACGGCAAGTGCGATGCCTCCATGGCATCCGAGGAACTGGCCGACGCCGTCGACAGCATGAAGAAGGCCACGGGGAAGGATGCGCCGGCAAGCCTGAAGCCCAACGTCATCACCAGCGACGTGATCAAGGTGATTATCCATCCCTCCAACCCGGTGGCCAAGCTCTCCAAGGAGCAGCTGAAGGGGCTCCACACCGGCGCGGTGGAAAACTGGAAAGACGCGGGAGGCGCGGACTCGCCGGTCATCGTGGTGACCTCGCATCTCGGCTCCGCCACCCGGAAGGTCTTCCAGAAGGTGATCATGGACAACGAGAAGTACGTTGACGGCGCCATCGAGGTGAAGACCACCCGGGAGGAGATCGACAACGTGGGGCAGCTTCCCGAAGCCATCGGCGCGGTCAGCATGGGCTTCATCAACCTCCCCGGCAACAAGGAGAAGGTGAAGATCGTGGAGACCCAGGAGATCAGCCGGCCCCTCATGCTGATCACCAACGGCGAGCCGTCCCCCAAGGTGAAGAAGGTGCTCGATTTCTTCACCGGGGAAGGGAAGAAGTACATCAAGGATTAGACGCAGACCGTAGGGGCAATTCATGAATTGCCCCTACATCCATGCCTCACATTTTGCGACGGAGATTCCATGAAGGTCAAAAACAAGCTCTTTGTCAACATGATCGTCACCGTGGCCGGCATCGCTGTCATTGCCGGGGCGAGCCTCGTCGGCATGCGGTTCGTGCAGGGAAAGCTTGCGCTGCTCACGGAACGCTCGACCCCCTTCCAGCTGAAAACCATTGAGCTCCAGCGGTCCGTTCAGGAGCACACCGCCAACCTGCTCAAGGTTGCCTCGTCGGTGACCATGGCCGAGTTGACCGCAGGCCGGGGCGACGCCGAGAAGTCCCTGGCCGAGGTGGGACAGTCTTCCGCTGCCCTTGTGGCCCTGAAGGGGGGAGAAAGCGGCTCCGGCGACAGTGTGGCCGAGTTGACCGCCATAACCGGCGAGATGGTGAAAACCACGGAAAGCCGCATCAGGGCCGAGGCTGGGGCAAAAGAGGCGGGAGTCCAGATGAAGGCGAAGCTTCAGGGTATCTCCCAGAAGCTCCGCAGCCTCGACGCCAGCGTGCGCAAGGTGCAGAAGGGCTCCATGGCCCAGCTGAACTCCTCCAACGAGGGGGTCAAGCGGGTCACGGCCCGGGTGAAGAACGCCCAGGCGACCATGGGGGCCATCAATGACGTGAAGATTGCGATCCTCGAGATTGCCGCCGCCGAGAACAAGGCGGGGGTCACCCTGGGGCGCAGCCATTTCACGGTGGCGTCCCGCTGGGTGAGCCAGGGGGAGCTGGCCAAGGCGGAGAAGGATTCCTCGTCGGTCAAGCAGCTGATCGACAGCATGGCAGAGATCACCAAACGGGTCACCGGCGCCGGCGGGCTCGTGGAGCTGAAGAACAGCCTCATTGCCAAACCCGACGACGAGACGAAGAAGAAATTCAGCGAGACCCAGGCCCTGGCCATGCAGACGCTGGCCCAGATGTCGGTCCTCATGGGCGATATGGTGGAAAAGTCGGCGGATACCGTTGCCGCCGAAAACAGGAAGTTTGAGGATTCCCTGAAGGGGTCGGAGAACGCCGGAACCAAGCTGTCGTCCAACTCGGAGCTAGTGGCCCTGGGGGCGGACATCAACCTGACCGCCAACGAGATGTTCAGCGTCCGGTCCCTCCAGGAGCTGGAGTCGTTCCGCACCGCCATCACCGGCAAGTTTGCCGCCGCGGCCGCCATTCAGTCGAAAATCGCCGGCAGGGGAGCCAAGGGGGAGGACGCCCGCCTCATTGCCCAGGTGTCGGCATCGTTGAACGACATCAAGGGAGTGCTCTTTGCCACGGATGGTGCCTACGACAAGCTGCGGCTGAAGCTCCAGACCGAGCAGCAGGCCCTGGCCCTGAACCAGAAGCTCAAGGATCTGGTGGCCCGGGAACGGGAAGAGGGGCGCAAGGGGGTGACCACGGCCCAGGCCGAGCAGGAAAAGGCGGTGGGGTCCGTGAACAGCATGGTCAAGACCTTCGTGGTGGTGGTAAGCGTCATCGGGGCCGGAGTCCTCGGGTTCGGCATCCTGTTCAGCCTGTTCATAGCCCGCTCCATAACGGGCCCCATCGGCGAGCTGAAGGTTATTGCCGAGGGGTTTGGCGCCGGCGATTTCACCCGGCGGATGAGCGCCCGGAGCAAGGATGAATTCGGCGAGCTGGCGGTCCACTTCAACCAGGCATCGGACAAGCTGTCGGAGATTACCGGCAGGCTTTCCGGTGCGATCCGCAACCTTACGGAACATTCCCATCAGCTGTCGGAGACCGCCGAGGGGCTTGCCCAGGGGGCACGGGACCAGGCCATGCAGACGGCGCAGTCGGCATCGGCCATGACCGAAATGACACAGACGATCACCGAGGTGGCCGGCAATGCCATGGCTGCCGCGGATGCCTCCAAGGATGCCCTGAGTACGGCGGCCCGAGGAAATGCAGTGGTCGCCGAATCCGTGACCGGCATGGAGCAGATTGCCGCGTCGGTGCGGGAGTCCGCGGAACTCATCCAGCAGCTGGGGGCCAGCTCCGAGAAGATCGGCGAAATCGTGAGCGTCATCAACGATATTGCGGACCAGACCAATCTCCTGGCCCTGAACGCGGCCATCGAAGCGGCCCGGGCCGGCGACATGGGGCGGGGGTTCGCGGTGGTTGCCGACGAGGTGAGGAAGCTTGCCCAGCACACCACCGAGGCAACGGCCGAAATCGGCGGCATGGTCCGCGAGATCCAGTCCGGCATGTCCCGTTCGGTGAGCGCCATGGAGGCAGGCAATACCAAGGTTGAGGAAGGGGTTCGCAAGGCGGACGAGGCGCGGCAGTCCCTGGAGGCCATCGTTGAGGCGTCGAATCGCGGCGCCGACATGGTTGAGCGGATCGCCACGGCGGCCGAAGAGCAGTCGGCGACGGCCCAGCAGGTATCCTCCAGCGTCGAGAATATTGCCGAAATTACCCGTCGCAACGAGGCGGATACCACCGAGGTCATGCGTTCATCGGAAGAGCTGAAACGCATCGCCGATGAGCTGGCGCGGATGGCGGAGTGGTTCAGGGTAGAGGGGCAACGGGCGGCCTGACCTGCGCGACAGCCTTGTTTCTTTCTATGGTATAAAAAAGGCCGCCTTCGGGCGGCCTTTTTCAGTTGAGGAGGATAGTGACGCTGGCACTCACCTTCACCACTAACACCTTCATCGGGCTTCTCTTCTGACCAGTAGAAATCCGAGACGCATAGACCGGTCCGTTGAATATTTATACAACGATTGGACATAACGCGGCTGCAGTGCGTTCAGATCTGTGGGGGCAAGTCGAGTTGCAAACTCCCGCAATCTGTCGGGCATCTCTGCTCTTTTCGTCGCATCCCAAACTATGAGCCAGTCAGATTCGGTCTGATACCGGAAGAGCGGGACCTCCGGGGCCAGAACAACGCTTCCCGGGAAGAACATCTTCAGGTTGCCACCCATCAGCCTGCTTTGGGCAACAATAACGCCCTCCTTGAACCCCGCGTCCCGCAGTTGTGCTGAAAGGGCCGAATAGGGTGAATTCAGGCGATTGTATGTATCCAGTTGGGAGGCAAATATCGTACGCCCCGGCATCAACAGGAGCACAGCCATCGCAATGAGCACGGTAAACTGGGCGTATCTCCGGGCATTTACCGGAGTTAGCCGTGCCCAGGGGAGCGTCGCCAGATACACGGGAGTTGCGAAAAGAACAGGCTGCATCCAGCGGTCTTTAAAAAGGGTGACCTTAAAGAACAGAATCATCAGAAGGCAGAGCACTAAACCTGCAAGGAGCGTCCGTTGAATCAGTAACGGATAATCCCTGTCATCAGTGGCAACCGAGAGCGTCGTCCCTTTCCGATAGAAAAACAAGGCATAGACCGGAAGCAGTAACCCCACGAAAGATGCAACCGCCCTGATCAATTTTTGCAGTCCCAACAGATATGACGGGAGAAGCCCCAGTGATCGACTGATCTGGAACTTGTCCACCTGTGAAAGGGTCGCCTTCACGTTGGTAATCGCCCAGTACAGATGGGGGCTCGTGACCAAAAGCATACAGATAATACTGATTAATATCTTTCGATTCAGTAACTGCGCCCGCAAATTTTTCAGGGAGCAGAGAGCGAGCAGGAGCGCAACCAAGAAAACAGCATAATTATATTTGGATACTATTCCAAACCCGGCACATAAGCCCAATAATACATAGTACGCGGGCTTCCCCGTTTTGAGGAGCCGCATAGTAACAAACAGGGTACAGGACGCAACGGTGGTTCCCAGTACTGAATGGGTAAGATCGCGCTGCGATTCCCAGAAAATTTGCGGGATAAGCAACAACGACACCATCGCTATTATGGCGCGGTTATTGTCGTTGGTGATTTCCTTCGTGCTCGAATACACAAAGAAATAGGTCAGAAAAAGCAGGATGTTCTTCACCACTGCGAGAGCAAAGACGTTTGTCCCTAAAAGAGAAAAAACTCCCGCCTGCAGCCAGGTATACAGGGGCGGCTGTGATCCGTAGCCAAGACGCAGTTCCTGAGTGAGTAGAAGCTGTTCCGCCTCGTCAAGCTCAATGCTGTCGGACACGAAACAGCGAAATAGTAAATGGAGGGCAAAATAACCGGCCAGGAGCAAAAAAACATGCCGGGGGTTCACCTCTGACTTCAATGTACCTGTAGCGTCCAAAAATGACCCTCCCGGGATAATCGCAAACGAGACATGGCAATCTGGATCATTCCAGGCAACGACTCAATCAAGGGGAGGATTCGAGTATGCTTTCAATTTCTTTCTTTCACGCAGAATGAAATAAAGATTACGGAGATAGATAAAGAGTCCCGAGGCCTGTCCGACAATGAACACCGGGTCGCGCCGATGAATCGAATAGGTAAGCAGCGTAAGCCCTCCGAATATACTGAAATACCAGAAGGCTTCAGGCACAACGCTCCGACGCATCCGCTCACTTTGCAGCCATTGCACAACGAAGCGCATGGTAAAAAGAGCTTGACCCAGAAAACCAACCACCAGCCACACCTTATTTGTTTCCATTCGTATCTTATTCCTCGATTATTTTCGGAATTCTGGAACGACGCTGCAACCAGGCAACGCCGAGGATATCGACAATGCCGACCCAAAGACGATTGAACAAGCCATATTTCGAGGTCCCCCGGGTTCGCTCCCGGTGATTTACCTCTACGGAAACGACCGCTCCTCCACTACGCAAAAACAGTGCCGGCAGAAACCGGTGCATGTGGTCAAAATAAGGGAGAGAGAGAAATGCCTCCCGTGAAAACACCTTGAGACCGCACCCCGTGTCGGGGGTATCATCCTTGAGCAATGCGCTTCGAACACCATTGGCAACCCTTGAAGAAATTCGCCTCAACCAGGTGTCCCGGCGCGTACGCCGATACCCGCACACACAGACAAGGGGCTTCTCGCCGTGTTCCTTGCCACCCTTCACTTTCTCGAACATCTTAGGGATGTCCCCAGGATCATTCTGCCCATCACCGTCAAGGGTCGCAATCCAGGGCGCCCGAGCATGCCGGACCCCTGTCAGCACTGCGGTACTCTGACCACAACTGCGCTCATGGCGGATTACCCTCAACTGAGGGAATGATCTGGCAACATCGTGCAGACGGAGCAGCGTGTCATCGGTACTTCCATCATCGACATAGACAATCTCATAGGCTATCCCCTGCAGCGCATGACGGATTTCATCGATAAGAGGATCAATGTTTTCATCTTCATTTTTTACGGGGACGACGACAGATAATTCCATAGCAATTCCTTAACAGCTTTTGTCAGTCAATTACCTTCCCCCATTATTGGGCAAGGTTGGGGGAGGTCAGAAAGTAGCTGCAAATTCTTCAGGGGTCAAGTCGTAAACTGTGTAGTCTTTTTGAGGTGTAGATATGCCGCCAGTTCAAGATAATTCGGTTTGGGGCAGCTTCTCATCGATGGTTTGCTGGCGGGGTTCCGTTTCGTGGTTTCTGCTGGGGAGAAACCGCCTGAGGCCGAGGTAGAGCCCCAGTGCTGCACTCCAGCATATGCCGGCGGACCAGACCGTGTGGGAGAGGAAGTGGGCCCCCCTGGCCATCTGGGCGTAACCGTAAATGGTGCCGAGGGCAAGCCCCGCCGCGAGGCCGGCCCGGGCGATTGTGATGCGGCGGTCCCTCAGGGCGAAGTAGATCCCCATGAGGGAGAAGCCGCCCGCCGCGTGTCCCGCCGGGAAGCAGCGCCCCTTCTTTTCGCCGGGGGGATTCCCCTCCAGGAGCCGGGTATAGGGGACGGAGCCGCCGTAGCGCTCCATGGACCACGGGCAGTGGCGGCCGGTCATGTCTTTGCCGAGGGTGACGAGGCCGGTGCCGAGGCCGATGGCCAGGACGAGGTAAAGGGCGGCCCAGCGGAAGGGGCGCAGCCGCGGGACCTGGAACGACAGGATCCAGGCGATGAAGGAGAGGGATGCGGTAACCGCCACCAAATCCCGGCCCCGCTTGTGGATGAGCCACTCGGCCCACCACGACTGGCGGGCGGGCCAGTTACCGGCGGCGAAATCATAGAACCGGTCGGCCAGGACCAGGTCCATGTGGGTGATTTCGCAGGCCGTGGCAGCGAAAACGAAGAGAAGGAGCGGCACGGCCCCGTGCCACAGCCAGAAGGGGGCATCCAGGGGAGCGATTGAACGTGGTTTCATGGTTACGGGAGCCTGTTGAGCCTGTTTTTGTAGACGTAGGTTGCCCCCTGGTACCAGGCAAGGGCATTCTGCAGGAGCCGCTCGTCCATGGGGAGCGGCTCCGTGTCGCCGGTCTGACGGTCGAACCGGGAGAGGGTTGCCGTTTTTTGGGGACCCAGGATCAGCAACCGGTCACCCTCGATGTAGCCGAGCTTCTGGTAGGTGGAGATGAAGGCCCGCTCGGTCCGGGTGTCGGCCTTGAGGATGTCGCGGCCGAGGAAGTCGGTGGTGTAGCTCATGTTGAGGAGCCCGAGAACCGTGGGGGCCACGTCGATCTGTGCCATCATCCGGTCCACCGTTCCCGGCTTCACGTGGTGGGGGGAGTAGACGAGGAGCGGGATATCGTACTTCTTCACCGGCAGTTCGGTCTTGCCGGCGCTGTTGGCGCAGTGATCGGCCACGAAGACGAAGACCGTGTCCTTGAACCACGGCTCCTTCCGTGCCTCTTCGATGAGCTTCCCGATGGCGTAGTCGGCATACTTCACGCCGCCGGAGCGTCCTTTCTTGGGGGGGATGTCGATCCGCCCTTTCGGGTAGGTGTAGGGGCGATGGTTGGAGGTGGTCATGACCATGCTGAAGAAGGGGTGGCCCGCCTCGTAAGACTCCCGCGACTCCCGGATGGTCTTGCGGAAGAGGTCCTCGTCGCAGACCCCCCAGATGTTGGCGAAGGTGATTTCATCCTTGGCGAAGTTGTTGCGGTCGACGATGTCGAAGCCG
This sequence comes from Geobacter sp., assembly GCF_030834625.1. NCBI lineage: Bacteria > Pseudomonadati > Thermodesulfobacteriota > Desulfuromonadia > Geobacterales > Geobacteraceae > Geobacter > Geobacter sp. The sequence continues at coordinate 40,034 of NZ_JAUQXO010000069.1, read as the reverse complement.
TTGGCGGAGAAGAAGGCGTTCATGTTATCGAAGTAGCCGAACCCGGCATAGATGTAGCGGGTGTCGTACCCCTTCTCCTTCATGATCTCGCCCCAGGAGCGGAAGCCGCCGTTGTCGGGGCGCTTCACGATGGAGGTGCCAGGAAGCGGCGGAATCGAGAGGGTGAGGGCTTCGAGCCCCCGGACGGTCCTCGTGCCGCTGGCGTAGAGGTGGGAGAAGACAAGGGATTCCCGGGCAAGGCGGTCGATGTTCGGCGACAGTCCCCGCGTGTCGCCCCAAGCCCCGAGGTATTCGGCGCTCAGACTCTCCTCCACCACCACGATGACGTTGAGCCGCTTCTCCTTTCCCTCGCCGGCGATCAGTCGGGTCATGCGGGGGGCAGTGGTGGCGAAGTGGTTGTTCCGCTCTTCCACGAGGCCACGGAGTCGGGCCATCACCTGCCGGTCGTCGCGGCTCACATAGAAATTCTTGAAGTCCAGTTCGTTGTTGCGGAAGGCCGCGAACAGGCCGTACATACCGTTGCCGGCCAGTTCATTGGCGTAGCTGTTGGCGGAGATTGTCGTGCCGGAGATGTTCACGAGGAGAAGGGCCGCCAGGGGTGCTGCAAGGAGTGTGGCGCCGAGGCGGCGCCGGCGCCCCGTAAAGGTTGCGGTCGCAGCGCGGTCAATGGTGGTACGCAGCAGATAGATACAGGCCAGGGATGCGGCGAAGATTGCGCCGAGGATGGGGAAGAGGGGGTATGACTCGCGGATGTTGCCGATCACCTCGCCGGTGTAGATCAGGTAGTCCACGGCGATGAAGTTGAAGCGGGTGGCGAACTCATCGAAGAAGAAGTACTCCGCTACGGCGCCGAAGATAAGGGCGTAGAGGATGACGAAGAAGGCGACGCGGACCATCCAGCGGTGTCCCCTGCTTTCCACGAGCCGCCGCGGAGCAATGATCAGGTAGAGAGACGCCGGGATGAGGAAATAGGCGAAGGTGGCCGCGTCGAAGAGGAGGCCCGTCCCGTAGGCCTTGGCCACCAGGGGAAGCGTGAGCCCCGACCCGGAGGGAACCATGGTGAGGAGAACGGTCCGGGTGACGGTGGAGATGGCCAGGTAGATGAGTGCAAAGAGGGTGATGATGCCACAGGTACGGCGCAAGGTCATGGGGTGCTCCCGGTGCGGGCTATGATACGCTAACGCAGGATCATACCCGCGGGAACCTGACCGGACCATGACGGGAAGATGACAATTTCGTCATCTTCAGTGGGAATGGGGGATGTGAGGTGGCAGGAGGGAGAGCCCCCCCCTCCGGTACTTTCAGTGGTGACGGAATCCTATGCGGGGGGCGGAAACCGCAGCATTACGGAGGTCCCCCGGCCCGGCTCGCTGGATATCGCAACACTCCCCCGGTGGAGCTCCATGATGGACCGGACGATGGCAAGGCCGAGTCCGGTTCCTTCGGTGTTCAGGGTGCGGGCCTCATTGCTGCGGTAGAAGCGGTCGAAGACCCGGGGGAGGTCGTCCGGCACGATACCGTTGCCGGAGTCGGTGACGGTGAGGCGGGTGCCGCCGTCGGCGTCCCGGGTGAGGGTGATGGTGATCGTTCCCCCGCCGGGAGTGTAGCGGATGGCGTTTGAGAGGAGGTTCCCGACGGCCCGCTGGAAGAGGAGCGGGTCGGCCAGGAGCTGTCCTCCCCCGCTGCATGAGATGGCGATTCCCTTCTCCTCGGCCAGGGTGCCGTAGTAGTCCTGGAGCAGTTCCAGTTCACGCCCCGCGTCCAGGGGGATCGGCTCGATGCGCTGCTCGGCCCGGGCCAGGAAGAGGATGTTGTCGATGAGCCGCGAGAGGCGCTCGTACTCTTCCAGGCTCGACTCGATGACCCGCCGGTACTCTTCGGGTGCGCGGGCGCGGGAGAGGGCCACCTCCGCCTCGCCCCGCAGGATGTTGATGGGGGTCCGGATCTCGTGGGCCAGGTTGGCGGAGGAATCGGCGAGCCGGTCGAAGGAGGCTTCGAGCCGGTCGAGCATCCCGTCGAAGGCGGCGGCGAAGCGGGCCAACTCCCGGGGCCATACCCGGGCGTCGATCCGCTCGTTGAGGTTCGTCACGTCGATGCGGCCGGCCGTTGCGGTGATCTCGGCCAGGGGGCGCAGACCCCGCCTGACCACTACCACGCTGAGCCCGGCCGAGAGGAAGAGGCCGGCCAGGAATACGAAGGCCATCTTCTGTTTGTACCCTTCCAGCAACTCCTCTTCTTCGGTCACGTCGAGGGCCACCTGGATAAGGCGGGAGCCCGGGGCATTCACCTCCCCTGTCCAGGCGGCGTTTACCAGGAAGGTGCGTCCTTCAGGCCCCCGGAGCTTTTTCCCCCGACCGATGGCCTGGGTGTCCCGGGCCGGCGGGGGGAACACGCCGGCGGGGGCCATGCGGTCCATTCCCCGTGTCTCCATGACCTCATTCTCCTGGCGGTCGACGATGCGGACCAGATACCGGGTCTCTTCCCGCATGGTCCCTTCCCAGTGGACTTCCTGCTCAAGATGGGCTCTGTCGTCGGGGTGCCGGGTGATGATTGCCTCGATTACCCGTATTTTTTCGATGATGAAGTCGTTGTCCTCGAACTCCAGGTCGTCCACCAGGGCGAGGAACTGGAAGACGATGGCGAAGATGAGGACGCCGGTGGTGGCGAGGGTGGAAAGGATGGCGAGCCGCGCGGTGAGGGAGAGCGTCCCGGGGCGGGTTCCATCATGCATCGTCAAGGACATAGCCTGCTCCGCGGACGGTCTGGATCAGTTTGCGCTCGAAAGGGTCGTCCACCTTGCGCCGCAGCCGGCGGATGGCCACGTCGACGATGTTGGTGTCGCTGTCGAAGTTGATCCCCCAGACCTGCTCGGCGATGAGGGTGCGGGAGAGAACTTCCCCCTTGCGGCGGAGCAGGAGTGACAGGAGCAGAAACTCCTTGGCGGTTAGATCGAGGGGGGTCACTCCCCGCCGGGCCTTGTGACCCACGAGATCCATCTCCAGGTCATGGGCCCGAAGCCGCTCCGGCTGGCGCGCCGGCCCCCGGCGGAGGATGGTGCGGGTCCGGGCCAGCAGTTCCGAGAAGGCGAAGGGCTTCACCAGGTAGTCGTCGGCTCCCAGCTCCAGGCCCCGCACCCGGTCCTGGACCGCGTCCCGGGCCGACAGGTAGATGACCGGCACCTCGCTTCCGCCGGCCCGCAGCTCCTCCAGCACCGACCAGCCGTCCCGGCCGGGGAGCATGATGTCGAGGATGATCAGGTCATAGGCTTCGGTACGGGCCAGGTGGAGGCCATCCTCGCCGCTGGCGGCCGTGTCGGCCGTGAAGCCGTTCTCCGTGAATCCCTTCTGGAGGTAAGCGGCGGCCTTTCTTTCGTCTTCGATGATCAGGATGCGCATGGGAATCCCGGGGTGAAGCCGGTGGATAGGGGATTGATTTCCTGCTGATTCTATCGTTCGCACGGGGATGCCGCAACTGTTTTCACGGACAGGTCAGGACACCCCAAACGGCAGCGGGCGGGTCCGTGGACCCGCCCGCCGGCGAAGCGACATGAAGAAGGGAGTGATCACTTCCAAGTGAATTTCTCCAGGGGGAAACGGATGTCGCGGGAGAATTCCTGGGAAGAACCGTCGTACATTGATACGTTTTTGTAGCCGAGCGTTTCGGAAAGGACGAACCACCAGGCCGAAGCAAGCCGGCCGGTATCGCAGTAGACAACGATCTCCCTGCCGGTGTCCGTGCCCACGACGCCGGCCGCCATGGCCGTGATCTCATCGGCGGGGCGCAGGGTCCCTTCCTTGGTGAAGAGCCAGGCCGTGGGGAGGTTTACCGCACCCTTGATCCGTCCCGGGCGCTCCACGAAGGGGAATTTTGCCGCACCGAAGAAGAACTCCGGGAGTCGGGCATCCACGAGGACTGCCTTTTCCCGCTTGGCCAGCACCTGCTCCTTGTCGGCCTTTATCTGCTTTGCAAAGGCGGGCTTGTTGTCAGCGGCCTTCACCACCACCGCATCGGTGGAGAGGGGTTTCTTCTCGGCGCTCCACTGGTTATAGCCGCCGTCCAGAAACGCCACGTTCCCGAAACCTGCGTAGCGGAGGGTCCAGGCGACCCGGGTGTTGTTGGCCTGCTCGGTGGGGTTGTCCACCTTGCCGGCCACGACGATGAGCGATTTCGGGGTGAGGCCGGCGCCGTTGACGATGTCGAGGAGGTCGTCGTCGGCCGGCAGCTCGTTGTCGAAATCCGGGGTCTTCACGGCCCAGCTGCCGTAAAAGACGTTGACCGCCCCGGGAATGTGGCCGGCCTTGTACTCTTCAAGTTTTCGGATGTCGATCACCTTCAGGTCAGGGTTGGCGAGGTTCTTCTCGAGCCAGTCGGTGGAGACCACGGCGGGGATCTCCCGGGCCAGGAGCATGGCGGGGAGGCAGAGGATGGCCGCCAGCATCAGCGCGAAAAGTTTCGGGTGTTTCATTTCTTTTCCTCCTGGTTTTCCAGTTTCCTGGGGGTGTGGATGAGGCTCCGGTTTGCCGTCGAGCCGTCCTTGATGAGAGTCTTTTCCGTCAGAAAATCCTTCTGGTCCCTGTGGCAGACGTCGCAGGACCGGGTCCGCTCGGTCCGCTTCTTGATGTTGTGGGGCGCCGATGGCCAGTAGTTGGGGAGGGCGTCGTAGCTCTCCATGGCGATGCCGGCATTCTTGAAGGTGTCCCGCACGGTGGGGATCACCCGCAGGGTGGTGACCTCCTTCGGGTTCCGTGGATTCTTGCCGAGGATGAAGCCGGGTTTTGCCGTGGCTCCCGCTCCCAGGTGGCAGTCAGTGCAGTTGCGGTAGGGGGCGCCGGAGTGGCAGGAGGCGCAGCTGAGCTTGCCGGCATGGGGGCCGTGGGCCGCCCGGGATTTGTCGCTCTTCTCGCTGCCGGCAGGGTGGCAGCCGATGCAGGCAGGGCGCCCCTTCACTTCGTGCCGCGACAGGGCGGTGGTGCCGTCGCCGTGGAGCTCGTTCTGCCTGTGGCAGTCGAGGCAGATCATCCCCTTCTGGTAGTGGACATCGGGGGTGCCGCCATACTCGCCGGTGAACTCGGGATAGACCCGGCCGCCGTGGCAGAGGGCGCAGGTTTTCCCCTCGTCCTTGCGCACAAAAGCGTGTCCCTTGATGAGACCCATATTCACCCCGCCGATGACCGGGCTCTTCACGTGACAGTCACCGCAAGTGGCGTGGCAGCTGTTGCACGCCTTGGGGAAGACCTTTTCGTTGAAGATTTTCTTCTCCGACGCCGAGAAGCGGGGGGAGACGCCATGCTTCAGGCCGCTGGTGGTATAGTGGAGCGAGGCCCCGTACCTCTTGGCGATTTCCCCATGGCACCGGCCGCAGAGGGTCAGGTCGTCCGACGGCCGCTTCACGAGACCTTTGTGGGCCGCATCCTTGTCCTTCACCTTTTCGTTGCCTTTGTGGCAGAAGGCGCACCCCTCGGCGAAGTGGGGGTCCTTCTCCAGAAGTGCCCGGTCCACCAGGAACCCCTTGTACAGTTCATCCGCCTTGACCGGCGGAGGCGCCCCCGCTCAGCCCTCGCCTTCGGAATGGGTATCCTTCGGGGGCGCGAAGAGCGCCTTGATGGCTGCGTCGCTCGTGTGGCACGAGATGCAGCCGCTCTCGGCTGCGGCCAGAAGCGGCGCGGCCAGCAGAAACGCCAGTGCCAGTGTTGCCGTTGAGAGTCTCATGGTCAGGCACCTCCTTTGAGATTTCATATAGTCATATATCGGGCTGAAGTCGCAGTTCTTGAGTATAAATTTCGTGAATCGTGTTTTTTTATGTGTCTCGGACTCTGCGGATATTCCGGGGGGCGGGCAGTTCGGCCAGACCGAGCGGTCCATGGAGGACGTGACCCGCTCGGCCGAGGAACTGGCCCGGATTGTATCGCGCCATGCGTATACAAAAGCAGGCCACTAAAAAAAGGAGGTACGTCATGCGCGGGGGAATCATGCTGCCGGTGGTGGGGGTTGTCCTCTCCGCGACACTGTGCGCGGGGGCAGGATCGGTTCAGGCCGGTCAACAGGCCAAGAAGGCCGGGCCGAAAAGCGAGTTCGTCGGTTCCGAGCAGTGCAGGAAGTGCCACAAGATTGAGTACGACAGCTGGAAAAAGACCTTCCACAGCAAGATCGTCATGCCCAGGAAGGGGGGCATCCTGAAGGAGGCCGTCGAGAAATGGGCCGGCGACGGCGCAAACCCGGGGCCGGCGGTGGGGAACGTAACGGGGAAAGCATACAAGCTGGAGGATGTCCAGTATGTGGTGGGCTCCCGCTGGAAGCAGCGCTACCTGGTGAAAAACGAAGAGACCGGCAATCTGCAGTTCATGAACATGCAGTTCAACCGGCTGACCGGCAAATGGGAGAAGTACGGCCAGAAGAACGACTGGAACACCCAGTGTGCCACCTGCCATTCAACGGGCTATCGGATCACCGCCTACGACGACAAGGCGGGCAAGACCCTGAAGAGCGAATTCGTCGAGTTCGGCGTCGGTTGTGAGGCCTGTCATGGCCCCGGCGCCAAGCATGCCAGATCGAAAAAGAAGAAGGATATCTTCAATCCGGCCAACGTCGACGTCAAGGCCCAGTCCCTGCTCTGCGGCTACTGCCACATCCGTCTTGACAACGAGCAGTGGAAGACCGCCCAGGGAAATCCCCGGGAGGATTTCCCTGCACCCAAACTCGGGGAGACCTTCCGGGCGGCGATGATTGGACGAAGTGGTACCCCGAGCATGTCGCCATCCCCAGGGTCCAGCCCGGCAACCCGTTTGACAAGGAGTATGCCGGCGATCTGAAGGGGCTCTTCAAGGTTGACGAGCACGCCAAGTCAAACGGCTACTATGATGAAGCCAAGCACCACCAGCAGTACCAGGGCTTTATCCAGTCATCCCACTACAAGAAGGGGGTCATGTCGTGCATCACCTGCCACTCGCCCCATGGCGGCAAGGGAAAGCTGAAGAAGGTTGCCAAGGACGCCTGCGGCTCATGTCACGATTCCTCATACACCGTCGAGAAGTACATGCCGAACACCGGCAAGACCGCCGACAACCTCTTTGTCCGCAGCCATACCTTCCCGAAGAATCCGCGGCAGGGGGGGCAGGGGGCGCCAGACATGGGCGCTCCCAATTACTATGAGTGACGGGGAGGTTTCTGTTCCTGGTTCACCTTTGCATCCGGAATGAATTGGTTGGACGAAAGGCGGGGGATGACTCCCCGCCTTTCGTTGCTATGGGTGCGTCGGACAGGGCAGGAGGGAATGGTTCCTGAGGGTGGTATCCGCGTTTCTACGTCCCGAAGTGGGCGGCGATCTCCTTATCCATTTTGTCGATGTGGCGGGTGAGCCACTCGATCATCATCCTGTTCGTGGAGATGACCAGCGTCAGGCCGGCCCCCTCGTCCCGGAATTGTCGCTTCAGTTCTTCGAGCCTGCGGACGAACCCCTGGTGCTGCTGCTTGTGCTCCAGGTAGTCCCGGTAGCCGCACAGGCGCATGATCCGCTCCTCGGCGGTGAAGTGGGTCACCACGTACTCGTCCAGGAACGTGAAGAGCCGGAGCACTTCTTCGTTTCCCTTCCCCTCGTTGCAGGCATTCAGCAGGTCGTCAAACCGCCTGAACAGCTCCTTGTGCTGGGTGTCGATCTCTTCGACCCCGGTCAGGAGGTCGTCGCGCCATCCGATTGCCATGGCTGGTACTCCTTTGGTGTTAGTGACTGCTTACATTCTTTTCGTCCGCCGCACCGAAATCTTGAACTTTTTTCGTTGCCCCTCAACGGCGTTCCGTCCGGATCAGGGGAATGCGGAACCGCCTCCCCACGATGGTGCGGTGCCGGCCCCGGAGTTCCGCGAGGGTGCCGTCGAGAAAGGCGAGGAGCTCCGGCTTCCCGTGGTCTGCCAGGTAGGCGTCCACGAGCGCTCCCATGTGGGCGTTGTACTTCCTGGTGGAGCTGCCGTGGGCGTAATTGCGGCCGGCAAAGCGGCGGATGTCGCCGTCGAAGGAAGGGGAGATGTGGTAGAGTTCGTGGAAAACGGTGACAAGCTTCTCCCGGAGGGTGAGGTCGAAGAAACGGGGAACCAGGAAGTAGATGACGTAGAGGATTTCCCTTCCCCGGTGGGCGACCGACGGCATGGTGCTCAGGTAGGTGTGTCGTCCCCGCCGCCGCTGGCAGGTCTTCGTCCCTCCGGGGAACCGCAGGGGGTGGATCTTTGCGTAGGTGCCCCGGATGCCGCCGCCCCGGGTGGAGGAGATGCAGAGGAGTATCCGGCCCGGATCGATGTGGGCAAGTTCGGCGACGTGGCCCGTCACGTGGGCCACGAGCCGTTCCAGTTCACCGGTTAGGTTGAGAACCTGTCCCCCCATGGTCCGGTGGCTACTTCGCTTCCTTGAACTTGTGGCAGAAGAGGCAGCGCATGGGGCCGTCGGCCGGCTTTACCGGGTGCTCCTTGGGGAAGGGGACGCCGCCGGGGCCTTCGAAGTGGCACGACGGGCATTGAGCGTCGAGGTCGATCTTTGAGGCACCGCTGTTGAAAGCATCATAGAACCGCTTGTGGCTGTCGTTGTAAGGGACTTTCTTGGTCTTGACCTCGCCGGAGATGGCCCAGAAGGTGCCGAATACGGCGATGATGAGAATGATGAAGAACCAGTCTTTCTTTGCCAGCTTCATGAAACCTCCAAAATCCGGGACTAGTCAGTTCCCAGTTCCCATAAATGCGCAGCCGATTGCGCCGTTGTGCTGGGGATGCTCCGGCACGACCACCGCGAGTCCCGTTTCTTTTTCCAGCAGCCGGACTACTCCCCGGTTTCGGGCCACGCCGCCGGTGAGGACGACGGTCTCCGATGCAAACCGCTTGAGCATCGGCATGACCCGTTTGACCAGGGTCTGGTTCACCCCGGCGCAGAGCCGCTCCACGGGGTGCCCCCGGAGGATCTGGCCGATGAGCTCCGATTCGCCGAAGATGCCGCAGGTGGCGTCGAGCTTGACCGGATCCTCCCAGTGGAGGGAGAGCTCGTCGAGGGACAGCTCAAGGATTGCCGCCATGTTTTCCAGGTAGCGGCCGCTGGAGGCGGCGCACTTGTCGTTCATGACGAAGTCGGTGAGCTTTTCCCCCCGCACCAGCGCCACCTTGGTGTCCTGCCCCCCCATGTCCAGGAGGGTAAAGTCCCGAAGCCCCGTCTGGAGGAGCGCTCCGGCCACGTGGGCCCGGATCTCCGAGATGATCCGCGCCCCCCTGAGGGCGAGGGTGTTGCGGCCGTAACCGGTGACCACCACCGTGGCCCCGGCCAGCTCGTCGGGGGTAAAGATGCCGCTGGCCGCCAGGTCCAGTTCCAGTTCATCTCCCGCAAGCCGGCCGTAGCGCTTGTAGAAGGTGACCGTGTCGTGGTCTGCTAGCCGCAGGATCCGCTCCCCGTCCAGGAGTGCGAACTTGGCCTTTCTGCTCCCCAAATCTATGCCGATCTGCATGGTGCGTTACCCTGCCAGCATTTCGAGGAATCCCTCGATCCGGATTTTCGTGCGGGCGTCCAGCGCTGTCGGCTTGTCCCCCTCCAGGGTCAGGATGGGGAGCGGCACCTTCTGGCGAACGATCATGTCCTCGATCTGCCGGAAGCAGAACGACTGGACATAGTGGATGACGGCGTCCACCTTGCGCCGCTCCAGTTCCATGAGGATGTCGGCGAGGCGATGGAAGATGTCGTAGGGATAGGTGTAGGTCCGGTACTGCTCCACCATGTCCGGCGTGTCGTAGGGCATGGCGAATTGGCGCTGGGTCTCGTTGAATACCACCCGTGCCCCCAGGCTCTCCGTGAACTGGTAGAGGTCGTCGAAGATGGGGGGGACGCCGATGTAGGCGAGCCGCAGCGTGTCATTGAAGGGCTTGCGGGCCCGGGCCTCGGCCAGGAAGGCGTCCACATCGGCCTCGAAACGGTCCGGGTCGCTGTTCATGTCCGAGGTGCATACCTGGTAGTAGTGGTTCTCGGCGCCGGTTACCCGGTTCTCCTCCCAGGTGAGCCGGTCGAGTTCCCGTACCTTCCGCCGGATACGCCCCAGGCGCTCCCGGGAGAGGTTCACCGCGTCCCATCCCACCCCGAAGTGGCGCATGAGCTTCTCGATCTCGAAGCGGACGCTCTCGGCATCCCGATCGTGGGGGTAGGCAAAGGGAACCGTCTCCACCCCCTTGAGGGAAAGCACCTCCATGAGGGCCCGGGTATTGCTGCAGTCCCCCTCGGTCACGGCCACCAGTTCCTTGATCCCTTCTTCGAGAACCGATGCGTAGATCCCCTTGATCCAGCCGCAGGTGCTGCGTGGGAACCCGTCCACCTCAGCCTCCTCGATGAGCTGGTGGCTCCGGGGGCTGGTGATGAAGACGTTGTTCAGGTCCACGGGGATCTTTCCCGCTGCGAGGATCACCTCCAGCGGGATGGTGGTGGTAAAGCCGACACGGTGCACGGGGGGCTACTCCGATTTGATGAAGAGGAAATAGATGAGGAACCCGCCGATCACGAGCCCGCCGAAGGCGAAGGGGAGGGTGGAGCCGAGGGAAAGCTCGTTCCCTCCGCCCGTGGGGAGGGTCAAGCGGATCAGAAACGTGATGGAGATGACGGCGAAGAGAAACGCCAGGACTGCCTTCGAGCGCTTGACAACGGCATAAAAAACCAGAATCACGAAGATGCCGATGATCCATGGGTTCTCCATGGCCCCCTTGAGGGTGAGGTTCTTCACGAAGGCGACGATGTTCTGGGTCTCGAAGGGGGTGAGAACTTCCTTCCCCTTGTTGAGCATTTCCTGTTTTTCCATGGGGGCTCCCGACGGATTTTGGTTGGTGCCGTGATTTCTCTATATAGCAGATTTTTATCGGAAAATGAAGCATTCGCGCAGCCGTTGCGCAAGGGCAAATGCCTTGACATTTGCCCAGCGGCTCACCTAGTATATACATTTTTCATTATTCCAACAACCGAAAGCACCGGCCGTTTCCGGACACTCCGGGGGCGCGCGGAGAAGAAACCTTGCCCTGGAAAGCCATCGGCATCTTTGACTCGGGGGTCGGCGGCCTCACCGTCCTCAAGGAGATCATCAAGGCCCTCCCCCAGGAGGACACCATCTATTTCGGCGACACGGCCCGGGTTCCCTACGGGACCAAGTCCCCGGAAACCGTCACCCGCTACAGCCTCGAAATCGCCTCGTTCCTTGTTCACCGCGACATCAAGCTCCTCGTGGTGGCCTGCAACACTGCGTCGGCCTGCGCCCTCGAGGCCCTGCAGCAGACCCTTTCCATCCCTGTGGTCGGCGTCATTGAGCCGGGCGCCCGCCGGGCTGCTTCCGTGACCCGCAGCGGCAAGATCGGCGTCATCGGCACCGAAGGGACCATCCGGAGCAGCGCCTATGCCAAGGCCATCAAGCGGATCAATCCCGAGGTGGAGGTGGTGACCCGGGCCTGCCCCCTCTTCGTTCCATTGGCCGAAGAAGGGTGGACCGACAACGAGGTGGCGCACCTCACAGCCCGCATCTACCTGACGGGTTTGCGGGAGGCGGGGGTCGACACCCTGGTTCTCGGCTGCACCCACTATCCCCTTCTCAAGAGGGTCATCGGCGAGACCATCGGCGAGGATGTGAAGCTTGTGGACTCGGCCGAGGAGACGGCCCGCACCGTGGCCGAAATCCTCCGGGGGCGCGATCTCCTGCGCCCCAGCTCCGAGCAGGGAAACCACCACTACTTCGTGTCCGACGTGCCGGCGGGGTTTATCCGGGTCGGCAACCGGTTCCTCGGCGGCAGGCTCGGCGACGTCTATCAGGTAAGCCTTGACGCGGAGAAGGGATAGAAGCCCATGAAACGAACCAAGCCCCACGGCAGGGAGCAGATCGTGCTCGCTGCCTTCCTCATCGCGGCGATTATCCTCGGCGTCCTGATTTTCGGCAAGTACCGGGAGAGCCGCGACCTTCCCACGACCCGGCCCGAGCCGAAACCTGCCGGCACTGTCCAGGTGACTCTCTTTTTCGCCACCCCTGACGGCGAGGGGCTTGGCCGCGAGGGGCGGCAGGTGACCGCCTGCGAAGTCCTGCCCGAATGTGTCCGGTCCCTCGTGGACGAGGTGGCCAATGGCCCGGTCGGGGACCTTCACCCGACCCTCCCGCCGAACGCCGTTGTCCATGACGTGCGGATCGAGGGAGAGACGGCCGTGGTCGACTTCGGCCGGGAGTTGTTGGCGGGTCTGCCGGGGGGGAGTTCCGCCGAAATGGCCGCGGTCTACTCGGTGGTCAATACCATTTGTCTCAACTATCCCCAGATCAAGGGGGTGAAGTTTTTGATCGACGGTGCGGAGGCGGAGACCCTCACGGGGCACCTGGACCTGCGCCTCCCCATTACTCCTGATTTTTCCCTGGAAAAGAACCAAGAAAAGGTGACGACGCCATGAAAATTTCCTTCCTGCAGGCGATAAAAGAACGGGTCCTCGTTCTCGACGGGGCCATGGGAACCATGCTCCAGGAGCGGGGCCTGCGCCCCGGCCAGTCCCCGGAGGAGCTGAACCTCACCCTGTCCGACGTGGTGGCCGGCGTCCACCGGGAGTACCTGGAGGCGGGGGCCGACATCATCGTCACCAACACCTTCGGCGGCACCCGCCCCAAGCTGGAGCACTTCGGCCTGGAGGCAAAGGTTCGCGAGATCAATGCCCGGGCCGTGGAGATCGCCCGGGAGGTCTGTGGTGACCGGGCCTACGTGGCCGCCTCCATGGGACCCACGGGGCTCTTCGTGGAGCCGGTGGGAGAGGTGACCTTCGACGCCATGGCCGCCTTTTTCCGGGAGCAGGCCGCAGCCCTCATCGACGCGGGAGTCGACCTCATAACCCTGGAGACCTTCCTCGACATCAAGGAGATCCGGGCGGCGGTCATCGCCATCCGGGAGCTCTCCCCCACGATTCCCATCATCGCCCAGCTCACCTTCGACAACGAGGGGCGCACCGTCCTCGGCACCTCGCCCGAGGCGGCGGCCGTGACCCTGGCGGCGGCCGGGGCCGACATCGTCGGCTCCAACTGCGGCCTCGGCCCCGACGGCATCTGCGCCGTCATGGGGGCCATGCGGGGTGTGACGCGGCTGCCCCTCATCTCCCAGGCCAACGCGGGGCTCCCGAAGCTGGTGGACGGCAAGACCGTCTTCCCCGGCACCCCTGACGACATGACCGCCTTCCACGACCGGATGCTGGAGCTGAACGTCCGGGTTATCGGCGGCTGCTGCGGCACCACGCCGGCTCACATCCGGGCCATCAAGGAGGCCCTGGCGAGCCGCGACCAGACGTGGCGCGACTGCGGCCCGCCGGCCGGTGTCACGTACCTTTCGAGCCGCACCGGCGTGGTTCCCCTGGGCGGCGGCCGCCCCACCGCCATCATCGGCGAGCGGATCAATCCCACCGGCAAGAAGGTCTTTGCCCAGGAACTGCGGGAGGGGAAAATCTCCACCATTCGCCGCGAGGCCATGGAGCAGGTGGCTGCCGGCGCCCACCTCCTCGATGTCAACGTGGGTACCCCGGGGATCGACGAGCCCGCCGCCATGGAACGGGCGGTATTCTGTGTCACCGGGAGCGTCGGCGTCCCCATTGTCCTCGACTCCTCCGATCCGGCTGCCTTGGAACGGGGGCTCAAGGCGGCCGACGGCAAGGTACTCGTCAACTCCGTGAACGGCGAGACAAAAAGCATCGATCGGGTTCTCCCACTGGTGAAGAAGTACGGCGCCGCCGTCATCGGCCTGGCTCTGGACGAAACCGGCATCCCCGAGACCGCCGAGGGGCGCCTGGCCGTTGCGGAGCGGATCGTGGCCGCGGCGGAAGGGCTCGGCATCCCCCGCAATGACGTGGTGATCGACTGCCTGACCCTCACCGTGAGCGCCGAGCAGAAACGGGCCATGGAGACCCTGCGGGCGGTGCGGCTCGTGAAGGAGGAACTCGGTTGCGGCACCGTCCTTGGAGTCAGCAATATCTCCTTCGGCCTCCCCCGCCGCCCCCTTATCTCGTCGGCCTTCTTCGCCATGGCCCTCGCCGCGGGGCTCGACGCCGCCATCGTCAATCCCAAGGAAGAGGAGATGATGGCCGCCTGGCGCTCTGCCATGGTGCTCCTGAACCGTGACCCTTCCGCCGCTGCCTACATCGCCGCCTATGCCGGGACTGCCGCGGCTGTTCCCGAACCCGCCGCAGCCGGCGAGGCCCTCGACATCCGCGAGCGGCTGAAGCGGGCCGTCATCACCGGCGACCGGGAGAACATCGTGGCACTGGTGGAAGAGGCCTTCGGCGCCGGCCTCGAACCGCTCCAGGTGAGTGGCGAGGGACTCCTCCCCGGCCTTGAGGAGGTGGGACGCCGCTTCGAGAAGAATCTCGTCTTCCTCCCCCAGGTGATGCAGTCGGCCGAGACCATGCAGGCCGCCTTCGGCCGCCTCAAGGAGGCCATGAAGGGGGCCCCTGCTGCCAGCCGGGGAAAGATCCTTATGGCCACGGTGGAGGGGGACATCCACGACATCGGCAAGAATATCGTCTGCACGCTCCTGGAAAACCACGGCTTCGAGGTGATCGACCTGGGCAAGAACGTGGCCGCCGACAGAATCGTGGCACAGGCCCAGGAGTTGGCCGTCGATGCCGTGGGACTTTCGGCCCTCATGACCACCACCATGACCGAGATGGAGAACGTCATAGCGCGGCTGAAGGCTGCCGGGATCCGCACCTTCACCATGGTTGGGGGAGCGGTGGTGACCCAGGAATACGCCGACCAGATCGGAGCCGACCTCTACGCCAGGGACGCCATGGAGGCGGTTGCGCGGATAAAGGCCATGCTGGAAAAGTAGTCATAACTCTCTGATTCTTCTGGCTATTTAGTCCTTGCAACCATCCGGCATCCGTGCTAATTTTATCCAGTTACGTCATTTGACGGACGGGTGCCCATGGTCGTCGGATTCAACCACAACGTAATGTACAAGGGAGAGGTCTTCCACATCCAGACCGAGGACAGTGGAGTCGCCAATCCCCATATCGTCTCGCTGATCTACCGGGAAGGGACGATCATCTCCTCCCGTAAGACCAGTTACGCCGACATCATCAAGGTGGAGAACCTCGAACGCGTCGTCGAGGAGCTCATGAAGGAGCAGCACAAGGATATGCTCCGACGGCTCAAGAACGGCGAATTCGACAGCCGTGCGTTCCCCACCGCCCGCAGTGTCCCGGCGGCTCAGTCCGCGCCGAAATCCGCCGCGCCCCAGGCCGCTCCTCCCTCCCTCCCGAAACCCTCTGCACAACCACAGGAAAAACCGGCCAGTCTTGATGAGGTCATTCTCGACTTCCTCCTGACGGACGATAAGTGACTATCAGCACGGAAAGGAATATCGTGGACAGCGAAAAGATTGCTCAACTCCAGGAGAAGGCCCGGCTGCTCCGGGTCGACATCGTCAAGGCTCTGCACAAGTCCCAGTCGGGGCATACGGGAGGGTCCCTCTCGGCCATCGACATGGTTGCCGCCCTCTACTTCCACGTGATGAAGCACGATCCGGCCGACCCGTCGTGGCCGGGGAGGGACCGCTTTGTCCTCTGCAAGGGGCACGCGGCCCCGGCCCTCTACGTGGCCCTGGCCGAGGCGGGGTACTTCCCCAAGGAGGACCTCATGACGCTGCGGCGCCTGGGGTCCCACCTCCAGGGGCACCCCGACAGCAAACAGACCCCGGGCGTCGAGGTCTGCACCGGCTCCCTGGGCCAGGGGCTTTCCATGGCCAACGGCATGGCCCTGGGACTTCGCCTGGACGGGAGCGGAAGCCGCGTCTATGCCCTGCTGGGCGATGGCGAACTCCAGGAGGGGCAGGTCTGGGAAGCCGCCATGGCGGCCGGGCACTACAAGCTCGACAATCTTTGCGCCTTGGTGGATGTGAACCGTCTCCAGATCGACGGCGAGGTGGCGAAGGTCATGGCCGTGGAGCCGATCACCGACAAGTTCCGGGCTTTCGGCTGGAACGTGATCGACATCGACGGCCACGACATGGGAGCCATCGTTGCCGCCCTGGGGGAGGCCGCTACTGCCAAGGGGAAGCCGACGGTCATCGTGGCCCGCACCGTCAAGGGGAAAGGGGTTTCGTTCTTCGAGAACAAGGCCTCCTACCACGGCGTTGCCCCCAGCGACGAGGAGCTCCCCAAGGCCCTGGAGTGCCTGGGAGAGCAGTGCTACCTGTAGGGGCGGGGATTCCCCGCCCCTGGGCGCGGCAACCGCGCCCCTACACAAACGAACAGAAAGGACATTGACATATGAGCACCATGATCGCTACCCGCGACGCCTATGGACAGACCCTGGCGGAACTGGGGGAGGAGAACGGCAGCATTGTTGTCCTGGAAGCCGACCTTTCCGGTTCCACCAAGACCTCCGTCTTTGCCAAGAAGTTTCCTGAGCGCTTCTTCAACATGGGGATCGCCGAGGCCAACATGGTCGGCACCGCCGCCGGCCTCGCCGCCGCCGGGAAGATTCCCTTCGTCTCCACCTTTGCCATTTTCGCCGTGGGCCGGGCCTGGGAGCAGGTCCGCCAGTCGGTTGCCTATCCCAAGGCCAATGTGAAGATCGTCGCCACTCACGGCGGGGTCACCGTGGGCGAGGACGGGGGCTCCCACCAGTCGGTGGAAGACCTCGCCATCATGCGGGCCGTGCCGAACATGACCGTCATCGTCCCGGCCGACGGCCCCGAAACCGCCAAGGCGATCCGGGCGGCCGCCGCGTATAAAGGGCCGGTCTATGTGCGGCTCGGCCGCAACAAAGTGCCGACCGTCACCGCTGTCGACGCCCCCTTCGTGATCGGCAAAGGAGCCCAGTTGGCCGACGGCACCGACCTGACCTTCGTCACCACCGGCCTCATGACCGCCCAGGCCCTGTCCGCTGCCGAAACCCTGAAGGCGGAAGGCGTTTCCGCCCGGGTGGTGCATCTGGCCACCGTGAAGCCCCTGGACGGGGAAATCCTCCTGAAGGCGGCCCGGGAGACCGGTGCCATCGTCACCGCCGAGGAGCACTCCATCGTCGGCGGACTGGGTGGCGCCGTGGCCGAGTTCCTTGCGGAAAACTGCCCCGTTCCCCTGAAGCGGGTCGGCGTCAACGACCGCTTCGGCACCTCCGGCAAGGCGGAGGAACTCCTCAAGTATTTCGGGCTCATGCCGGCCGATCTCGTGGACGCTGCGCGGGAGATCCTCGTCCGCAAGCGGAAGTGAAGTGATGGGCCATGGTGAGTTAGCGAGATGGTGAGACAGATGAATAGATTATTCGTTCTTTACTCCCTCGCTCCCTCACCATTTCGACGTGTCCTGCGCTCTTCTGCCGGCTTCACCTATGTCGCTGCACTCATGATCGTCGTGATCATGGGGATCATGCTCGGCATCGCCGGAGAGTCTTGGCGGATGAGGATGCACCGTGAGCGGGAGGCGGAACTTCTCTTCCGGGGACTGGAGTACCAGCGTGCCATCAGGCGTTGGCACCAGTACCACCTGACGGAGGGAAAGCCGCTCAAGACAACTACGCAGGCCCGGCGGCCCCTGAACGAGCTGAAGGATCTCCTGAAGGACCCTGGCTCCCTGGGTAAGGAGCGTTACCTGCGACGGCTTTACACCGATCCGTTCACCGGCGATGAGTTCGAGGTGGTCCGCAACCCCCAGCAGGGGATCATCGGGGTCCGCAGCACCGCCGAGGACGAGCCCCTCAAAAAGGGAAACTTCGACAAGGAGTTGAGCCTTCTCGAGCAGAAAAATATGTACAAGGAATGGGTCTTCGGCCTCCCCGAGGCCGTGGCGCCCGCTGCCGGCACCGTTAATCTGGGCTCCCCCGCGGGCCCCGGATCGTCCGGCGTCCCCTTGGGTCCTGGTTCCTTCGGGAGCCAGGCGGGCGATGGCGGGCCGGCAGTCCCGTCAACAACTGAAGACTGAGCTGCGCGACTCCCATGCCGAGGTTTTCCCCCGGAGGTAGGTTGATCTTCAAGAGCCTGACAATGAGAGTTATCGTTACCCTGGTCGGCCTGCTGTCCGTGGGAATCGGTACCTTTACCTACCTCAACCTCAAGCGGGAGAAGAGCCAACTCATCAAGGGTGCCCGCGAGAACTCCCACCTTCTCCTCAACACCATCGAGCGCAGCATCTACAAGTCCATGAGCATCGGCGACACCCAGGACGTGCAGGTCATCCTGCAGATGGTGGGTTATGGCCACAACAAGCTCGTGGGGGTCCGAATCTTCCACCCCCAGGGGATCATCCTCAAGTCGTCCCGCCCCAACGAGGTGGGAACGCCGGTTCCCGACGGCGATTACCAGCTCTTCATCAACAACCGCAAGGAAGGGGTCTACACCAGTGACGCCTTCGGCGAGGTTCTCGGGGTCATCAAGCCCATATACAACGACCTGCCGTGCCAGCGCTGCCACGGCACCAAGCGGCGGATCATCGGCGTCCTCAACGTCAATTACTCCCTGGCCGAGACCAACCGCCGCATCCTGGAGGCGACGCGGCTTTTCCTTTTCTCTACCGGGGCGGTCATCCTCTTCTGCGCGGCGGCCATCTCCTTTGTCATCGTCAGGTTCGTCCGTCAGCCCCTGAACAACCTCATCGGGAACATGGCCCGGGTGGAGGAGGGGGACCTGTCGGTCCGCATGACTCCCCGGGCCAAGGACGAGATCGGACGGCTCATCGTCAGCTTCGACTCCATGGTCGGCAAGCTCGACAAGGCGAAGCAGGAGCTGGAGGAGTACCACTTCCAGCAGATGGAGCGGGCCGACCGCCTTGCCTCGGTGGGGGAAATGGCTGCGGGAATAGCCCACGAGATCAAGAACCCCCTGGCCGGCATCTCGGCGGCCATGACCATCATCCGCCAGGACTTCACCGACGACGACCCCCGCAAGGAGATCATCGGCGAGGTGGTCGAGCAGGTGAACCGGCTCGACAAGACCGTGAACGACCTCCTGTTCTTCGGCAAGCCGACTCCCCCCGAGCCGACCCATGCCGACATCAACGAAATCCTGCGCAAGACCCTTCTCTTCGCCCTCCAGCACAAGGGGGGTAAGAATATTGCCAAGAGCCTGGAGCTGACGGAAGAGCTTCCCGGGGTTTTCGTCGATCCGAAGCAGGTGCAGCAGGTATTCCTGAACCTGATTCTGAACGCCATCCAGGCCATGCAGGCGGAGGGGGGGACCCTTACCGTCGGGAGCAGCCTGGTGGAACATGGCGGCAAACGCTGGGTACGTACCACCATCGGGGATACCGGCCCCGGGATTCCCGCGCCCATCATCGGCAAGATCTTCACCCCCTTCTTTACCACCAAGGCCCAGGGGACGGGGCTGGGACTCGCCATCTGCCACAAGCTCATCAGCCAGCACAACGGCATCCTCACTGTGGTCAGCGAGGACGGCAAAGGAACCGTGTTTACCATCGACCTGCCGGTGGCGTGGGATGTGGGGGCTCAGTAGTCTGGAGGTTTTATACTGGATTCTGACCCTTGGCTTCTGTATTCTTTGTCCGCTGTAATGTTGCGAACTCGATTGGATGCCATAAAGGAGTAGACGTGAGAAAGACGAAGATACTGGTTGTCGACGACGAGCATCTCATTCGCTGGTCCCTGGAGCAGAATCTCAAGAAGCAGGGATACGAGGTTGTCTCGGCCGGCAACGGCGAGGATGCCCTGCGGATCGCACGGGAGGAGCAGCCGGACCTGGTGCTGCTCGATATACAGCTCCCCGGCATCAGCGGCCTGGAGGTGCTGGAAAAGATCAAGGAACATGACGAGGAGATCATCGTCATCATGGTCACGGCCCACGGGGCGCTGGAGACGGCGGTCCACGCCATGCGGCTCGGGGCATATGACTATATCAACAAGCCCTTCAACCTGGACGAGATGGCCATCGTCATCCGCAAGGCCCTGGAGACCTCGGACCTGCGCCGGGAGGTCCAGCGGCTGCGGGGCGAACAGGCGAAGAAGTTCGGCTCACCCGACATCATCGGCACAAGCCGCCACATGAAGAACGTTCTCGACATGATGGAGAAGGTGGCCAAGAGCGACGCCTCCACGGTACTCGTCCAGGGGGAGTCGGGGACAGGCAAGGAGCTGGTCGCCAAGTGGATCCACTACAAGTCGGCCCGGGCAGAGCGCCCCTTCGTCGCCATAAACTGTGCGGCCGTGCCGGCGACACTTCTCGAAAGCGAGCTCTTCGGCCACGAAAAGGGGGCCTTCACCGACGCCAAGGTCATGAAAAAGGGGCTCTTTGAGCTGGCCGACGGCGGCACCGTCTTCCTTGACGAGATCGGCGACATGGAGATGGGGATGCAGGCCAAGCTCCTGCGTTTCCTGGAGGAGCGGACCTTTCGCCGCATCGGCGGAACCAAGTCGTTCTCCGTGGACGTCCGGATCATCTCCGCCACCAATCGCGACCTCCTCAAGGCCATCGAGGAGAAGAGCTTCCGCAACGACCTCTACTACCGGCTCCAGGTGATTCCCATCTTCCTTCCCCCCCTGCGGGAGCGGCGCGATGACATTCTCACCCTTACCAACCACTTCATCGAGACCTTTAACGGCGAGTTCAACAAGCACGTCACCGGCATCTCCAAGATGGCTGAGAAGCTCCTTCTTGACTACAACTGGCCCGGCAATATCAGGGAGCTGAAGAATGTGATCGAACGTGCCATCATCCTCGGCAACGACGAGACGCTGCTCCTGGAGCACCTCCCCCTGGAGATTGTCGCCAAGGCGTCGTCCCAGTCCGGGGGGATCACCACCTTCAAGCTTCCCCCCGAGGGGATCGATATCGAAGAGGTGGAGAAGGAGCTTATCCGCCAGGCCCTCGAGATCAGTGAGTGGAACCAATCCAAGGCGGCCAAGAAGCTCAATCTCGGCATCGATGCCTTCCGCTACCGGATGAAGAAGTTCGGCTACCTGAAGTAGGTTTCTTTCCCCCCTCATTGCATACCTTGTCATATGACGGAATCCCGGCAGCTTTTCGTACCTGCCGGGCACGTCCTTCCTCCCGTTTTTCACGACAATTCCCTTGGTGATAGTCAAATAAATGTCACGGCCCCGGGTCGCCATGGCCGCCACCTGGCGGGAAGTACGTCCGGGTGCGGTGTTGCGGTTTTCCTTCCTTGATCTCCTGAAGTGCCGGGTGGGTGGTTCTGTGGGGAGTGGTGTCAAATGCCTGATTCATCGTATGTTTGGCACTGATATTGCTCTTTTCTCATGCAGGAGCCCCAGGCGAATCGAAAGCAGCCCCGATTCGACCGGTTACCTGCACTAAAATGCGGAGGCATTATCATGGTATTCAGATCGCCGAAATGGATGGTGTCCGTCGCCTTCTTCCTGGCGTGTCTGGTTATTTCACTGGCCGCGGTGACATTTGCCGCCCCAGTGCCGACCGTTCAGATACAGGATTCAGTGTCCGAGGGAATACGTTCTCCGCTGAGGATTTCCGGAGATTCCCTGGGTAACGCATACGTGACGGACTCCCTTGTCAGGGGTGTCCTGAAATACGACTCATTTGGTCATTTGGCGCAGGTAATCAAGACCGCCGTGACGCCCCAGGGGGTTGCCGTTGCCTCTGACGGTACGCTGCTCGTGGGACAGGGAACCTTCGTGGCGATGATCAACACCGCCGGCGAGGAAACCGGACGGCTTGGCGCCGGTACCGGGCAGTTCAAGATGGCCAACGGCATCACGGTGGATGATGACGGCTCCATTTACGTGGTCGACAGCCTCGATAACAGCGTGCAGGTCTTCAATGCCGCCGGTGCCTTTGTCCGCAAATTCGGCTCCTTCGGCACCACGGCCGGGAAGTTCTCCACCCCCAGCGGCATCGCCTTCGAAAAGGTTGCTAAACAGGTGGCGGTTGTTGACACACGGACCGGCCGTATCCAATTTTTTGACAAGAGCGGTGTCTATAAGCGGACCATCGGCGGCTTCGGCACGAACCCGCTCCGCTTCACCGCACCCCAGGGTGTATCCTTCGAGTACACCAACGACCCGACGCCGGTACTCAAGCGGATGTACGTGGTCGATACCTTTCAGAGCACGGTTCAGGCCATCGATCCGGCGACGCCGCCGGTGTTCCTTTCCTACATAGGCAGCTACGGGAGCACCAGCGGGAAGCTTATGGTCCCCTCCGACGTCCACTTCGACCAGTCAAGCGGCCGACTCCTGGTGGTGAACGGTTTTGGCAACGTGACCGTATACGGCATCGATGGCGGCGGCCTTGCCGTCGACATGATCCCGCCAGCCCTCTCCATTGCCCCGATCATCTCCCCCTTCACGAACCCGACACTGGATATTTCAGGTACGGTGGAGGCGGGGGCGACCCTGAATGTAGCGGCCAGCGGTTCGGTCACGGTGGGGGCGATCACCTTCCCCACCCCCTCCACCTGGCAGGCTACCCTGAGCGGCTTTGCCGCGGGGGGCTCTACCATTACGGTGACTGCCCGCGACGCGGCCAAAAACGCCACCACCCAATCGGTGACGGTAAGCTACCTGCAAGCGGGGCCCATGCTGACCCTTGAACCGCTCCCCGTCTTCACGGCCGACGCCAATCATCAGCTTTCCGGCCTGGTGGATCCGGGTTCTGTCGTGACCGTGACCAACACCACCACCGGCAAGAGCGCCAAGGCCCTGGTCTTTGGCGATACCTGGAGCTGCCGGGTGCCCCTCGTTGCCGGTGCCAACGCCATTTCCGTGAAGGCTGAGAAGTCCTTGAGCGCTGCCACGACGGCGACCGCCACGACGACCCTCGACGCGACCCCGCCGTCAATCACCGTCTCGACCCTGGCCGACGGCAGCTACACCAGCGAGCAGGTCCAGAACATCCAGATGGTGGTGACCGACACGAACATTGACGTGGTTGCCCTCAACGGTCAGCCGATTGTCCCCGTGAACGGCTCATTCAGCACTGCCGTCACCCTGAACCCCGGCCCCAACGTCATCATGGTCGCTGCCGTCGACCTGGCGGGTAACGTGGCGACCGACATCCGGACCATCATCTTCGACGCAACCCGGCCTGAGGTGACCTTTACCGCCCCCGCCGACGGCTCCTACGTCACTGCCGACCACGTGACCGTGAGCGGCACCCTCGACCAGACCGCCACCATTTCGGTGGGTGGAATGCCGGCCCGGATGGACGGAACCTCCTGGAGCGCCGATGTGACACTCTCTCCGGGAATCAATACCATCGAAGTAGTTGCTGTTGATCTGGCAGGGAACGTCACCTCCGTCAAGCGGACCGTCACCTACGATACCGGCTCTCCTGCCCTGGTGATCAGTTCCCCAAGCCAGGACCTGGTGACCAACCTGAAAACCATCGGCTTTGCCGGCCACGTAACCGATCCGAGTCCCGTAACCCTTGTGGCCGATGTGGATGGCACGCCGGTTGCTGTGACGGTAACCGACGGGTCCTTCACCCTGGCGGCGACCTTTGCCGGCGAGGGGAGCCACGCCATAACCTTTGCGGCCACCGACGCGGCCGGCAACGTGAGCCGGGTAACCCGGACCGTGATCTACGACGGCACACCGCCGGCGCTTACCCTTGATGCGGTCAACACCCCCTATCCGTCGACCCTTTCCGGCACGGTGGAGGCGGGGGCAACCGTGACGGTGGAAGACCGCAACGGTTCAGCAGGGACGGTCACGAGGGGGGCCGGCACCTGGAGTGCGATCCTCGAACTGGGTGGCTACGACGCGGACTCCCTTGCGGTGCGGGCGGCCGACGCCGCCGGCAACAGCACGGTCCGCAGCCTCGTGGTGAACGCCCCCGACGGCGACGTGAACGGAGACGGCACGGTGACGATCCATGACGTGCTCCTGGCCCTGAGGATATTCACGCAGCAGACGGCGCCGACCGTGAGCCATCTGGCCCACGGCGATATCGGACCCCTCTACCAGGGGAAGGCGCGGCCCAACGGCGTGATCGATCTGGTTGACGCAATCCTGATCATGAGAAAGGCCCTCGGCATGCCGAGCTGGTAGACCCCCTCGGGGTGGGATGCAGGACGCAGCGCGGCGTAACGGACTACACGCAACGAGGTTTTCGGAATGAAGAAACTTTTCCTGGCAGTGACAGTGATGGCGGCCATAACGGCCTGGGGGGCGATCGTGAACGCGGGACCCGGCAACATACGCTGGACGGTGCACAACCTGTCGAGCGACGCACCGCTCGCGGGACGGCACTGGGAAAGCTCCGACACGGACCAGATATGCATCTTCTGCCACACGCCCCACCACGCCCAGCCGGCAAATCCCCTCTGGAACAAGGTGAACCCTACCCAGGCGTTCCAGATGTACACCTCGTCGGCAACCCTCTCCAGCGTAGCCAAGGGAGTGACGCAGCCGGGTCCCGAATCGCTTCTCTGTCTCTCCTGCCACGACGGCCGGACCGCCATCAACGTGCTCCATAACGGCGATATCGGCATCGACGCCCAGCCCGCTGACGGTGGCAGGCGTGTAGTTCAGTTCTTCGGCAGGGGTGACGACGGATACTACGACTCGGCCAACCCCAACAACCAGGCCCTGGCCATGGACATCAACGTGTTCGGCGAGCCCTACCGTGCAAACCTGGGCGCTAAGAGCTGGACGGGGGATGATCGCTACGCCGGCACCAACCTCATGAACGACCACCCCATCTCGTTCTCCTATGCAGCGGCCCAGAGCGAGAAGGGGGCAGCGGCACTCCATCCCATCGAGAACGCCAGGAGTGCGGGGCTCAGGTTCTTCGGGGGGGGGCGCGACCGGATCGAGTGTTCCACCTGTCACGACCCCCATGTGGACTTCGGAACCACCTGGGGTGGGCAGCCGAGCGGGAGCGGCGGGAATACCGCACTGAGGCCGTTTCTGGTGCGGGACAACGTGGGCAGCGCCATGTGTCTGGCCTGCCACAACAAATAGAATGCACGTGTGAATGTTCAGGAGTGTGCCATGAACGTAATGACGATGAAGACCTTTGTCGCGATCATAGTCGCGTTGGTCGTCCCCGCCGCGGTGTGGGCCATCGATGCGCCCCACGAAGTCGCCGTCGGGTCCCCAAAGGGGTATATCTGCAACACGTGCCACTCCACCCACAACACCCTGGGGGCCACCGGTTTCAACAACGTCTGTCAGACCTGCCACAAGCCCGGTGTTCCTTACGGCCAGATGAAGCCGTTCACCCTGGCTGACTTCGCCAACCCCTTCGGCACCTGGACCAGCGCACGCCCCGGCGTCGTCTACCAGACCTCCCACAACTGGATCGGCAGGGACAGGGTCCCCAAGGCGGGGGCGCTTCCCCCCACCGAACCTACGTTCAATACAAACATTCTGTCGGGCACCATCGTCTGTGCCCGGTGCCATTCGATCCACTACTCCTATTCGTCAGCCTTCAACACGAAGCCCTTCCTGCGGGTCCGCAACGAGAATGACCAGATGTGCCTCGACTGCCACCGTCCCCGCAATACCACGAACCATACCCTGGGTACCCACCCGGTGACCATGAACTACGCGGCAAGGGCTGCGGCCCGGCCTGACGAGTTCTACGCCACGCCCCAAAACAGCAATCCGGCAAACCCCACCTCGGCCATGAAGATGTCCCGCAGCGGCGCCGTGGTCTGCACCACCTGCCACGGGGTCCACTACACCGACTCCAACAGCCGGACCTTCGACAACGCCTCCAGCGCCCGGATGGGGCTCCTCTCCACCTCCCGCGGTTTCCTCCTTCGCACCGACCTGAAGGGGAGTACGGTCACCGACCCGAACGTCTGCACCAACTGCCACAAGTCCGCCGACAACCCGGCCAACACTTTGGCCCGGGTGAAGAACCACAACGGCACCAAGAACCAGAACGTCCAGTGCGCCGATTGCCATGGCGGTCACGTGGACGAGGCTGACGGGACGACGCCCAACGCCTACCTCATCAACCGGTTCATGAATATCTCGACCCAGTACGGAGCGGTGCGTAATGCCAAGGTCATGTACCAGTACACCTCCGTCGCCCAGAAGAACTACAACAAGGACGGGTTTGGCGTCTGCGTGGCCTGCCACCCGACACTGCCCGGAACCATCAGCACGCACCTGACGAGCACCAACGCGGCGGACTGCCGCTCATGCCACACCCATTCCCAGGGATTCTCCGCCAACTGTACCCAGTGCCACGGTTTCCCGCCCCAGGCCAACTCGGCCGGCGGCACCTCCGGCTACGGGAAGGACGGCGTGCGCGACTACAGCACCTCTGGAGTCTTCAAGGACGAATCGGCCACACCGCACATCAGCCACGCCGGCGGCGGCTCCTACTACAGCTTTGCCTGCGACGAATGCCACAAGGGTTTCAGCCACAACACCGGTTCATTCCAGGATGTCTATCTCACCCCGGCCGGGACGAAGGCCCCCGCCAACGGCGCCAGCCCCGATTACAACGGCACCGGCTCCGGCACCTGCTCCACTACTTATTGCCATTCGGACGGCAATGGCGGCAGCTACAAGTCCCCCACCTGGGAGGGCGGCAAGGACGACATCATGGCCCTTGCCGGGGCCGCTCGCTGTGGAAGCTGCCACAGCGCCACTCCGGCCACCAACGCCCATTCGCGCCACATAGCCGGCGGCGTGAGCGGCAAGGCCTACGGCTGCGTCAATTGCCACGCCTCCACCGTCAGTGACGGCACCACGCTCCTGGCCGCGGCCCGGACCACCAACGGCACCCACGTGAACGCCGTTAAGGACAAGCAGTTCTCCGGGACCGTCGGAGACGAGACCCTCTCGGGAAGCAACTGCTCAACGGTCTACTGCCACTCCAACGGCAAGGGGGCCGCGCCGGTCGTCGCCCCGGTCTGGGGTACCGCCGCGTCGGGCCAGTGCGGCGCCTGCCACCGGGCCACCGGTGCCGATCCCATCAACTCCGACGGGCACCTGGCGCACCTTACCGCCGCCTACGGCCCGAATTTCGATGAAAACAGCGCTGCCTCCTGCGCGAACTGCCATACCTACACCAACGAGCTTGCGGCCACCCACGTGAACGGAGGCATTGAGGTCGTTGCCGCCAACTGCACCACCAACTGCCACAAGCAGAGTGCCGTCTGGACCGGCGGCCGGGTCACCTGTGAGAGCTGCCACACGGCGCCACTGTCGGTCATCGGCGGCAAGACGGCGCCGGCCAAGGCCAACTTCACCGCCAGCGGCCACGGCCAGGCCTTTGCCAACTACTCGTCAAGCCGGTATTGCTCCTCCTGCCATGACGCCACGAGCGGCCACATCGACGGCGTCTCCGGCAACCAGAAGCGGGTCGCCGTGAACGACAACACCCTCTGCGCCGGCTGTCACAACAACGCGGCCAAGGTGCCTACAGTCTCCCGGCAGAACGTTACCACCCATGCAACTGCCAGCGGCGTCTACGACATGAACTGCAAGGTCTGCCACGACGTCCACGGCACCGGCAACCGGGGGATGATCCGCGCGTTCCTTGCCTTCGGTACCCTCACGTCCACCATCAACTACGCCACTGTCACCGACCTGGTGCAGCTCGTGCCGCCCTATCGCGGCGTCTGCCAGAACTGCCACACCCTTACCAGCCACTACAAGCGCGGCGTTGACGAAGGGGTGAACCATCCGACATCGGGTTGCCTCAACTGCCACTCCCACAAGAACACTTACGCCTTCAAGCCGAAGGCCTGCGACGAGTGCCACGGCTACCCGCCGGCGCCCAAGGGCTTCGTGGCCTCCCAGGCCACCTACTCGTCGGCCAAGCTTGAGAACTACTCGGGCGGCGGCGGCGCCCACGTGAAGCTGGGCCACCTCATGGCCAACCTCAGGCCTAACCAGGGCTTCACGCCGTGCCTCGCCTGCCACAGCGACGGTCCGTCGGCCCATGTGGGTGACGAGACGGTCTGGTCCGGCGGCGCAACCCAGGCGAAGAAGGCGCCGGTGAGCGTAAAGGTCGACCCGACCTACAAGTTCAACGCCACCAAGGGCCAGTGGTACTCGAAACAGGCACCCGATGCCACCGGCAGTTGCTGGAACGTCAGCTGCCACTTCCAGCCGACACCGCGCTGGTCCAACGACAAGTAGCAGGGGAGGGGAGAGGGGAGGGGCCGTCAGGCTCCTCCCCTCTCGCTTTGGGGGTGGAAAATTGTGGACCGGCGAAATGTGTGGTACAACTTTCAGCAGTGCGAATTCATAGCGATATAAAGGAGTGGGAATGAAACGGATCTGTTCTCTCGTGCTGACTCTCGCTGTTCTCTGTACGGGGATTTCCGCACTGGCCGCCGACGCGGGGATGGGCCGCATCACGGGCACGCTGCAGAAAAAATCGGGCGAGCCCATGGCAAACGGAACGCTCTTCCTGTTCTACGAGAAGTCAGGTCCCCCGCCGGCACCGGAAAAATACTGGCGGGTGCCCGATGAGATCGTCCCCCTTGACGCCAATGGGAAGTTCGTCGCGGAGGTCCGTCCGGGCACATACTATCTGGGGGCCATAAAGAGGATTGCGGGCGAAGAGCTCGGCGCCCCAAATGAAGGGGATTATTTCCTGGCCAACCGTGACGAGAAGGGGAATCTGCGGAAGTACACCGTCAAGGCTGGCGAGACAAAGGATATCGGTACCCTTGCCCAGGGAAAACCGTTCAAAAGGGAGAAGGCTGCGGCAAAGGGGAGCGTTACGGCCATTGAGGGGACGGTGCTCGACGAAGGCGGCAAGCCGGTGGCCGGGGCGTTGGTCTTCGCCTTCGTCTCCCCCACCATGGTGGGGAAACCCCTCTTCGCCTCCGAGAGGACGGGGAAGGACGGGAAGTATCTCCTGAGGGTCGACGAGGGGGGTACGTACTACCTCAAGTCCCGTGAAGTCTATGGCGGCGGGGCACCGAAGGCAGGCGAGATCATTGGCGGATACGGCGAGAAGGAGCCGGCGCCGGTGAAGGTTGAAGCCGGCAAGACGGTAAAGGGAATCGACCTGAACGTCATCCATTTCAAGGGGCGGGGGCCGAACCAGTAGCATCAGTCACCCACGGCTGCCACAGCCGTAACAAAGGAGGAGAAACCGATGAAGAAGAAAAACTATGTCCGTCCGAGAATTGTCGGGAGCGCGGTGGTTCATCCCTGCTGATACCCGCCGCGACCCGCAAGAGAGGTGCCGATGATTCAGTTCGGCACCTCTCTTGCTTTTGGGGAACCATGACCATGTCCATGCCATTGTCCAGGATTGCTGCTTCATCCCTGGGGCTGATCCTTGCCCTGCTGCTGCTCGCCTCACCTCGGGGCGCGTCCGCGGGGGTCCTGACCGCAGATACGGTCTGGCAGGGGAGCGTCACGGTTGCGGAGGATCTGCTTGTTCCCGAGGGGGTCACCCTGACCGTCCGGGCCGGCACCGCCGTCACGGTTGCCGCGGCGGAGAGCACCAAGACCGATCCCGAATACCTCTCGCCCCTCACGGAGATAACCGTTCGGGGGACCCTGGTGGTGGAAGGGACCGAGAAGGCCCCGGTCCTGTTTTCCGGCGAGGAGAAACAGGGAGGGAGCTGGGCGGGAATCCTTCTTGACGGGGGCACCGCCACGATTCGGGGATGCCGGATTGCCCACGCCGATTCCGGTGTCTCCGTGGCGGAGGGAGTGCTCCGGCTTGCCGGATCGACGCTGCGGGAGAATCGTTATGGTCTCGTGGCTCAGGGCAGCAAGGCCCGTGTCACCGTGGCCGACTCGCGCATCACCGACAACGACTACGGGGTCTTCATCCTTCAGGGAGCCCGGGTTGATACCGGCACCACGGAGGTTGTCCGTAACCGGAAAAAAGACACCTACACGGCCCCGTTCCGGGCGTATCCGCAGCCGAAGGTGACCGCGGTCGACGAAAGCACGCCGGTAAGCCGCCAGTATCAGAACATGGTCCTCCTGGGCGAAACCGTCTGGCAGGGGAGGATCGAGGTGGACGGGACGGTAAGGGTCCCGGAGGGGAGCAGGCTGGTCATCCTGCCGGGAACGGTCGTGGAGTTCACCCGGCGGGACACCAACGGCGACGGCATCGGTGAGAACGGGATCATGATCCAGGGGCGCCTCCTGGCCAAGGGGACCCCCAGCCAGCCCATCGTCTTCCGCTCCGCCCAGAAGGAGCGGCGGATGGGGGACTGGGACGCCGTCAACATCATGAACAGCTCGGCAGGGCAGAACCTCATCGAGCACTGCCGAGTGGAGCATGCCTACCGGGGGCTCCATTTCCACTTCTCCACGGTGGCGATCCACAGCGCCACCCTCGTAAACAATTACCGCGGCATCCAGTTCCAGGAGTCGGTGGTGACCATGCGCGGCAACACCATCTGCGGCAACAAAAGCGGCGTCCAGGGGCGCGATTCCGACGTGGAGATGGTGGACAACCTCCTCTGCAGCAACCAGGTGGGGGGGAATTTCTTCCGCGCCGCCATCACCGCCCGGGGAAACAGGATCGTCGCCAACGGCAGGGAGGGGCTCCGGCTGCGGGAAGGGACCGTCACGGTCCGGGAGAACCTTGTGGACGGCAACCGGTTCGGCCTCATGGTGGCCGACCTGTATCTCGGCGAGTTGAACCGCAACAGCATCACCAACAATACCGAAACGGGTCTCTCTCTGAAAAATGTCGACACCATCGAGATTGCGGGCAATGTGGTGGCGGCCAACGGGCTGAACGGCTTCAATATCCAGGATTCCGGCGCGCTCATCAAGGCAAACCTGGTCTCCGACAATGGTGAACGGGGCATGGGGATCCAATCCTTTGCCGGGGTCATCACCGGGAACAACTTCGTCAAGAACGGCCTGTACGCCATCGACCTGGATGGCAGCGCCGATGTGTCCGCCCGTGCCAACTGGTGGGGGGGTGAGAATCCGGAGCGGGTCGTTTTCGACCGGCGGGACGACCCGGCACTGGGGCGTGTTCACCATGACACGGCGAGTGCCGTACCCCTTCCCTTTGTCTGGCCGGTGCAGTCCGTGGCCACCGATGCGGTCTGGCGCGGCGTCATCACCGTTGCCGCTCCCACGGCGGTTCTCCCCGGCGCGGTCCTGACCGTTGCACCGGGCACAACGGTGCAGTTCGCCAACGGTATGGGTCTTGAGGTCAAGGGCAAGCTAATTGCATTAGGTAACCGTGACAGCAGGATTGTATTTACCTCCGTGGAGCGCAAGGGGGCTTCCGACTGGAACGAGATTCTGCTGGAATACGCCACCGGCAGCGCCATTGCCCACTGTCTCATCGAATACGCCACGTGGGGTATCCATAGTCATTTCACGGACCTATCCGTCGCGGATAGCGTCATTTCAAACAATTACGGTGGTATGCGCTTCAGGAGCGGCCCCGTGGAGATTCGCCGCTCGACCTTCCGGGGCAACACCATCGGCATCCGGTCGTACATCGGCAACGCGCTCATCGCTGACAACCTGATCACGGAGAACGAAACAGGGATCTTTGTTCGGGAAAAGGGGGGCGGGCTGACGGTAACGGGCAACACCATCTCCGGCAACAGCGGCTACAACATGAGAATCGGCGATTTCAACGACGAAGATGTGAACGCCCGCGGAAACTGGTGGGGTGATGGGGACCCCGGTGCGACGATCTTTGACGGACGGCAGGAGCCGGGCATCGGGATGGTTCTCTACGAGCCCTATCTGTCCAAACCACCCTCCATCGGGCCCGGAAGAGGGGAAGCGCCATGAGGGGAGCAGCGTTCTGGGCGGTGGTTTGGCTGCTGCTGTTCGGTTCCGTGCCGGATGCCGCGAAGGCGGCGCTCCTCAGGGGGCGGGTGGCGGATATCGACGGCAAGCCCGTGGCGGGGGCGAAGCTTTTTGTCTATGACACGGCAAACGTCAGGCGGCCCGCAACCTTCATCTCCCCCCCGTCGGCCGGGGACGGAACCGTCGCCATCACGGTGCCGCCGGGAACCTACTGGGTGGTGGCGCGGCTCAAAAAAGATGAGTCCTACGGTCCGCTCATGCCGGGCGAAAAGCATTCGGGGGAGCCGGCAGTCATGGACCTGACCGCCGAGGCCGAGCTTGCGCAGGAGTTCACGGTGGCCGACATTCGGGACATGGGGCGGAAGCGACAGGCCATCGCCGCGGAGTTGGTGAGACTTACGGGACGGGTTCTTGACAGCGGGGGGAAGCCGGTGGCCAATGCCTATGTCTTTGCGTCGGCCATGAAAGAGGGGAGCCAGATTCCCGACTACATCTCGGCATGGACTGGGGCTGATGGCAGTTACACCCTCATGATTCCCGCGGGACAGAGATACTATGTGGGAGGTTCCACGCGATTCCCGTCGCCGGCATGGCGCGCCTCGACGGAGGTCATGACCCCCGTCGGCAAAACGGATGTTGCGTTGGATGTGGGCTTGGCGCTAGAGTGAATCAACGGCTGAAGCTCGTGCAAAAGTAACAAATAGTTCCCTCCCCCCTGGCGGGGGAGGGTTAGGGTGGGGGGGAAGCTGACCGGTTCTCAGCAGGTTGTTGCTTCACCCTCCCCCTAACCCCCTCCCGTCAAGGGAGGGGGAAATGACAGTAGCAACTACTGATTTACAGGGTGACCTATGAAAAAGCTTCTCTGCTGCATCGTGGTGATTTCGGCCCTCGCGGTTGCGCAACTGTCAGGGGCCTGTGTCGGGAGGACGCTCCACATCGGCGTTCCCAATTCTGCCAATGAGCGGCTGCTGGCGGAAATGATCTCCCTCCTCATAACCGAGCGGACCGGTACCTCGGTGAAGGTTCAGGTCTACCGGGACAACAGGGAGCTTTACGGCGCCGTGAAGAAAGGTGAAGTCAACCTGCTCGTGGAAACCCCGGACCGTGCCCTGGAGGTGCTGGGGAAGCCGAAAGAGGCAAACGGCAAGAATGTCCAGGACTTCATCAAGAGCAGCTACCGCTCGACCCTGCATCTTGCATGGCTCGAGCCCTTTGGCGGCACCCCGCAGTATGCCCCCGTCCTCACGGTCGAAACCCTGAGCAACTACCCGGCCCTCCCGAAACTGCTGACAAAGCTTGCCGGCACCCTAAACAACGACGCCTATGCAAAGCTGCTCAAATCGTCGGAAACCGGTGACAAGTCCCGGAAAGCGGTCCGGGAATTCCTCAAGACAAAGAAACTGATCTGATCCCTCCGTGCCCGTGACACTTGCTGATAGCCTGAAGCGGACAGCCCGCTTCCTCGCCTCCACGGAGCTGGCGGTTGTCCTGTTCCTGGCGGTAGCCGTCCTGGCCATACCCGGAACCTTCACCGAAAGCAGAACGCTCTACGCCCATCCGGTTTTTCTCTGCCTGCTGGGAGGGCTGGCCCTGAACCTCGTTCTCTGCACGGTGCGCCGGTTCCGGTCCATTTCGGTGCCGGTGCTGATTCTGCACCTGGGGGTGCTGGTGGTCTGCGGCGGCGTTATCGCCCGGGCGTTCGGTTATGTGGCGACCGTCAACATCTATGAGGGAACCACGGTGGACACGGTCTACCGGTGGGACCTGAAAAAGGATGCCCCCCTTGGCGCCGCGCTGACCATCCAGCGGATAAACCGGGAATTTTACCCGATCCCGGTCAAGGTGGGGGTCCTCAAGGGGGATGTCAAAGATGCTCTCCACACCCTGAAGACCGGCGACAGTTTCGGGGCCGGCCCCTACCGCGTCGCCGTGGACTCCCTCGAATTCCCTGCTGAAGTGCTCAAGCTTTCCATTTTCCACGATGGACGGTTGATCGGCTCCTGCGATACCGCTGGGGGACGCACGCTCCCGGCGAACTTCCCCTACGAATTCAA
Source organism: Geobacter sp. (assembly GCF_030834625.1). Classification (NCBI taxonomy): domain Bacteria; kingdom Pseudomonadati; phylum Thermodesulfobacteriota; class Desulfuromonadia; order Geobacterales; family Geobacteraceae; genus Geobacter; species Geobacter sp. The sequence continues at coordinate 6,317 of NZ_JAUQXO010000069.1, read as the reverse complement.
GCTGGTGGCGTTCCAGAATCCGGTCCTGAAGCGCCTATGGGTCGACCTTGCGCTCAGCCGCGATTCCGCTCCCGTGGCGGCCGGGACGGCGGAGGTCAACGCCCCCTTTATCTGGAACGGGCTCTATTTCTATAACACCCAAGTGGGTGCCGATAAGATGGGCATGTCTTTTGCTGGTATGCAGGTGGTCAGGGACCCCGGAAGACCCTGTGTTTTCGCCGGGTTCGCCATCATGGGGCTCGGGGCAATCCTGGCATGCGCCAGGCGACTGAGGAAAGATTTGTGAATAAATACGGTTTCGGGATAATCGGCATGGGCAGGATGCCATGGCGTTGAATCTGTTCGGATCAAAGCCCCAGGAGGCATGCGAGGTCCATGGGCACCATTCGGGGTCGGGGAACCGGATGCTGATCGCCATGATCCTTGTCTCCCTCTCCCTGGTGGTGTGGCACGTCTGGGGAACCGGCACGGGGGGGCACCTGACAACCTCCGAAGCTGCGCCGATCTCGTTTCCCGTGCTTCTTGGCAGCGAACTCTGGGACCTGTTTTTCAGCGACCACGGGGTAATGGCCGAACTCCGGGATGTGCTCCCGTACTTCCTCGTCGGCATCCTCATCGCCGGTTACCTCCGCACATACAAGATTGCGGTGAAGCTCCAGGCATCCCTCAGGAAATACGGGGTCCTCAGTGTCTTTCTCGCCTCATTCGTGGGGATCATCACCCCCCTGTGCGCCTGCGGCACCGTGACCACCGCCATCAGCCTTCTGGTGGCAGGCATCCCCCTGGCGCCGGTTATGGCCCTCATGGTGACCTCGCCGCTGTTGAGCCCCTCCACCTATCTCCTTACCCTGAACGATCTCGGTCCCGAGTGGACCGCCATCAGGACCATCTCCGCCTTTTCCATGGGGATCTTTGCCGGTCTCGTCACCCATTTCCTCAGCAAGCGGGCCGGCTTTCGGAAGGGCGAAATTTTCATCGAGGGGGCCCTGGTCAGGGGCGACTTTCACGACGAGGATTATCCGGACGAGCGGCTGCGGTGCAACTGCCGGCGCAAATTCGGCAACCGTATTGCCGTCAGGACCGGCAACAAATTCCTCATCTTCCTGGCAAAGTCCGTGGAGATGCTCTGGGTGGTGGGGAAGTACGTCCTCGTCGGTGTCGTGATCGGGGCCGTGGTCGAACGGTACATGCCCAAGGAGTGGGTCTTTCGCTTCTTCGGCCAGAAGGATCCCCTCAGTATCGTCTGGGTGACCCTTGCGTCGGTGCCGATGTTCCTCCATCAGATCAGCGCCTCCAGCATTGTCTATCACATCAAGGGCTCCCTGGGGGGGACCCTGGACGCCGGGGCAGCCCTGGCGTTCATGATCGGCGGGCCCGTGACGGCGGTTCCCACCATGGTGCTCTTCTGGACCTTTTTCCGGAAGCGGGTCTTTTCCCTCTACATGGCCGTCTGCCTCTCGGGGACGCTCCTCATCGCCTACGGGTTCCAACTCCTCGTGTTCATGCCCGGGGTGGATGTGGGCAACCCGCTGCTGAAGGGGGTAGCGACCCTGTCGGGCGGGCAGGCCGCCGCCATTCTCAAGCATGACCCCAACGTACGGATGGTCATGGATCCGGCGGGCAAAGGGATTGTTGCTACCTACACCAACCAGCTCGATGGCCGCGGGCCCATCGTGTTCGATGGCGCTCACGGGCGTTTCGTTGCAGCCACGGCCGACCGGTATGACAACCGGGCCTACATCGGCAACATCGCCGACTGGCTTGCGGAGAACTCCCTCTCCGCGGGCTCCACCAAGATTCTTGTCTACAGCGTCGGCAACGGTGCCGGCGAGGCGTCGGCGCTCCTGGGTGAGAAGGTGCTGGCCGAGCTGGGCACCAGGGGATTCACCGTCAAGGTGGTCGGCAGACATGAGGTGCCGCGGATTACCGAGGGGATGCTGACCGAGTGGGGCCAGGTGTGGCTCTTCTTCGGCGATGACGGCGCAGCCGGGCTGAACGATGCCGAAATGAATCTGATCGCGGACTATCACGCCAAAGGAGGCGCTGCCCTGATCGTGGCGGCCGCACCGCAGGCCGGCGGGGCGAGCCCGCGCGGGGCCAACCTTCTTGTTTCCCGCTACGGGGTGACCTTCTCCGGAGTTGTCGACAACGGCCCGGAGGTGCGGGTCTCCACCGCGTCAACGGTCCTCAACCGGACCGCGGAGTGGCTCGGCTCCGTTCTGAAACTTGTAAAGAAGGCCTGACGCGGGCGCCGCCCCCCTCATTATTCAGGATGACACCACCATATTCAGGAGGAATGCATGAAATCACAGGTCCTTGACGTCCAGAAGCTCAAGAAGTTCAGCGATGAGAAACGTCATCAGGAGACCATCTGGTCCGATGACCACGCCCGGGTGAGCCTCATCTGCATGAAGCCCGGCCAGGAGATCATCACCCACACCCACCACGGCAGCCACATCTGGATGGTCATGGAGGGGACCGGCGAGTTCCTCTCCGGCAAGCAGACCCAGTCTATCACCACGGGACAGATCGTCATCGTCCCCGCTTTCGAGGACCACGGCATCCGGAACGGGTCCCAGGAGAACCTGGTCATCGCCTCCATAACGGGGCAGGGGGATTAACCTTTTCCCCTCACCCCTGCCCCTCTCCCCCAGGGAGAGGGGAAAAACTGAAACCCTCGCCCCGGGGGAGAGGGTGGCCGAAGGCCGGGTGAGGGGATTTTGGCGCATAGCACAGGAAGGCAGGTAGCTTGATGCAAACGATCCATCGCAACCCCAACGTCATGTGGCGCGAGGAGACCGATGCCCTGGCCCAGGTGCAGGAAGCCCTGGACCGGGGCGACGAGGTGGAGGAGACCGGAACCTCGGTCCTCTTCTCCGGCGGGACCATGCTCTCCCTCAACTACCTGGGGACCGAGATCTGGAAGCTCTGCGACGGCCGGACCATGGACGGCATCGTGGCGGAACTGCTGCCCCAGTTCGAGGTGGACGAAGCGGTGCTCCGGGAAGATGTCCAGGCCTTCCTGGACGAGCTGGCCGCCAAGGGATTTATCAGCTATGCAGAGTAATATGGTTCTCGAAGCGCCACTCACCATCAACTGGGCCATAAACAACAGCTGCAACTTCGCCTGCCGCCACTGCTACAGCCGCGGCGACACCCACGAGGAACTCCCCCGGGACGTTCTCCTTGCCTGCCTGGAGAAGGTGGCCAAGGCAGGGGTCTTTTCCGTCAACTTCGGCGGCGGGGAGCCGCTTCTCCATCCGGGCCTCCTGGAGATCGCCCGCCATGCCAGCGGCCTGGGGCTCCGGGTCTCCATGAACAGCAACGGCTGGCTCATGGACCGGGAGATGGCCGCGGCCCTTCGGGACGCCGGTTTCACCAAGGTGGGGATCAGCATCGACAGCCACGTCCACGAGGTCCACGACCGGTTCCGCGGCGTTGCCGGGAGCCACGGCCGGGCCGTGGCGGCCCTGGGCCACCTGGCGGAGACCGGCATCGCCACCTCCATCTCCACGGTCATCTGCCGGATCAACTACACTGCCATCGACGACCTCGTCGCCTTAGCCCGGGAACAGGGAGTAGGGCAGCTCAACTTCCACAACTTCAAGTGCTCGGGGCTCGGCCTCTCCCACAAGGACGAACTGGATCTCTCGCCGGAGGAGTGGAAGGAGTTCTACCGGGGCGCCCTCGCCGCCAGGGAGCGGGAGAAGGGGCTCGACATCTCCCTCGACGACCCGATCATCGCCCTCCTGGGGGCCCGGGACGCCGGGAGCCTCGTCAAGGGGAGCGTCTGCGGCAAGCTCTCCCTCAACATCAAAGCCAACGGCGACATGACCCCCTGCGGTTTCATCCCCGTCGTCATCGGCAACATCGTACGGGACGACCTGAAGCAGGTCTGGCGGGATTCTGCGGTCCTGGAGAAAATGCGCAACAAAAAGCCCACCGGCAAGTGCTCCGGCTGCAGCAAGTACGAGGACTGCCTCGGCGGCTGTTCCGCCCGGGCCCTGGCCCTCACCGGCGACCTGAACAGCCCCGATCCCCACTGCTGGGCATAACCCTCGCTTCGCCCGCTGTCGAGTCAAGGATGATTCATGGAACTGGCATCACCCATAACCATCTACTGGGATATTCCCGCCGCCGCCGATACCTCCCTCCTTCAGCGGGTCGCTGCCGATATCCTCGACTGCCGGCCCCTCATGCTGCAGATCACCAGCACGGAACCTCGCCTTACTGAAGATATCCTGACGGTTCTGGAGCAGTTTCGGGACAGTCCGGTCAGCGTCATACTCACCATCCCTCTGGCCGCCTACGACGATTCGTGTCGGGATCATCTCCAAGGCAGTGGTGTCCAAGAGGTGCTCCTGGCGGTCAACCGTGCGGACCGGTCCGGAGGGGAGGGATGGCCGGTGTCCGGTCTGGTCGGGATATCGTTCCCGGTGACCTCCGGGAACTGGCGGGAACTCCCCGACCTTATGCACTCCTGCCTGGACCATGGGATCACTCGGCTCGTGCTCCCCATGCAACGGCTCTACGGAGGCGAGGCTCCCTTTTTTCTCACCGTCCGGGAGCAGCGGGAGCTGGCAGAGGCCCTGGACGCCGCCGGCGGAGTGGCCGGGCTGAACCTCACCATCCACGACCCCTTTCTCTGGCGGGCCTTCAACCCCGGGGTGCCGTTTCCCCAGGCAGGGTGCCAGGCGGCAAACACCATGATCGCCATTTCCCCCGATGGGGGCGTCTACCCCTGTCCCTCCCTCCCGGTGTGCCTCGGCACCGTCGGCAGCCAGTCCCTGAAGGAGATCATCGCCTCGGCATCAAAGAAGGAGTTGCGCCGGAAGCTTCTGGCGCACCCCGGCGCCTGCTGGGAGTGCGGAGAACTGGCGGAGTGCCGGGGGGGATGCCGCGGAAGGGCATACGTCATGCATCAGTCGCTGGAGGGTGAAGACCCCGCATGCTGGTAGTGTGAAATAACGACCACTCACCCACAATGACAGGAACCCGCTGATGATACGTTCGAACCTGACACGCATTTTTCTCTTGGCTCTCTCCCTTTTCATCCTCGCCGGCTGCAAGAGCGAGGGAAATCGTCCCGTCGTGAAGATCGGCTACATGCTCTGCAACAACGAGGAGGAGACCATGGCGCGCTTCCTCCCCCTGACCCGCTACCTGTCGGATAAATGCGGCGTCGACTTCGTGGCGGTGCCGGTGGATACCCACGATTTCGAGAAACGGTTCAAGGCCGGTGAGTTCACCTTCACCCACTCCAACTCCCTCATCTACGTCGTTCTTCGGGAGAACCACGGCGTCGAACTGGTGGCCTCGGAGAAGCGGGGCAAATTCGGCGCCCGCTCCGCCGGCGCCCTTATCGCCCGCAAGGGAAGCGGCATCGAAAAGCTTCCCGACATCCGGGGTAAGCGCCTCGCCTTCGGCCCCATGCTGGCCCCCACCGGCTATCTGGCCGAGTACGACCTGATGCTCTCCGCCGGCATCAACCCGGAGCACGACCTGGGGACCTACTCCATCCCCCCCGGTTCCTACAAACATGAAAAGCTCATCTACGGCGTCCTCCATGGCCAGTATGACGTGGCCGCCGCCCCGGTCCTCGATCTGGAGACCATGACGCGGGAGGGGAAAATTTCTGCCGACGATTTCGTCATCCTCGCCCAGAGCACGCCGATCCCCTACTGCACCTTCGGCGTGGCCAAGGGGACCGACCCGGCCCTGGTGAAAAAGGTGAAGGACGCGCTCTTGGCCCTGAAGCCCGAAGACACCGCCGAGGTGGACGGCGAGCGGCTCAAGGTGCTGAAGGCCGCCTGGGTCGACGGCTACGAGGAGCTTCTTGACAGCGACTATGACCCGATCCGGGAGATGGCGAAGCGGGTCAATATGCCGCCGTATCAGAAGTATTGAGGATTTTAATAACACGGAGATACGGAGGGCACGGAGAAAAAGCCAAAGCTCACAGGGGTTGTCTACCGAGACTGCGAGTGTCGTTCGTGGTCAGGGTGAATATTCGTTTTGATTCCTCCGTGTTCTCCGTTTCTCCGTGTTATTCATGCTTAGAGTGACTATGTTCCGCGACACCTTCGACAAAATAACCTGGGCACTTCTGCTGCTCGTCATCGCGGCCCTGGCAGCCCTTTTGATCACAAACCACGGCACAGGGGAGGGGAAGGCCGCCGGGCTCGGCAAGGCGGCGGAGCGGGAGATGGCTTATCGCGCCCGCATCGAGCTGATCGGTTCGCTCTACGGCCCGGTGGAGGAGCTGCGCAAGAAAGGGAGCAATCAGGAGGCCCTCCTGAAGTTGGACGAGCTGATCC